>JBDHYM010000001.1:0-72049 GCA_039811405.1 Flavihumibacter sp.
AAGGAATCCGCCCAGTGCTGCAATCAGTGACACGCGCAGGGCATAGTTAGAGAAGGTTTGCATTGCCTAAATCTAGCGAATCAATTCGGAATTGTTGGTAATCTTTGCCGAACGAAACCACCCATGCAAACCCCTCCGCTGATCTGTAAAGAAGTGGCGTTGCCGCACCAGGTAATCCCTCTTTTTATGCCCGACCCTGCATATATCAGGCCTGATGAGCCCGGAAATATGTACTGGGCGCGGCTTTGGCCAACAGCGCTGGTACTGGCCCGTTTTATAGACGAGCAGCCCGAATGGGTAGCCGGCCGCCGCTGCCTTGAGCTGGGCGCCGGCCTGGGGCTGCCTTCGTTTACGGCTGCCCGTTATGCCAGCCACGTTATTGCCAGCGATATAGCTTCGGGAAGCCTCGCCGTTATGGAAAAGACCCGTGCAGCCGGCGGTTTTACCAATGTCGTTGTCAGTTGGGTCGACTGGTCGGCGGTAGATGAAGATTTCGGGGCCGACCTGGTATTGCTGAGTGATGTCAATTACGACCCCGCCTGTTTCGACGCGTTGTCTGCTACCCTGCACCGTTTTTTGGCCGGTGGAAAAAGAATATTGCTGGGCAGCCCGCAGCGTCTCGTAGCCAAAGCTTTTCTCATGCCCTTTATGGAGCGTTGCCTTTGCCGGTACAGCAGCGAAGCCGACGGCCACGCCGTTTCCGTTTTTGTACTAGCCTAGATCGAGCTGCGCCTCCACGGCGGCGGCCGTCATCACCAACGGCTTTCCAAGCAGGCGGTGAGCAGTGCCGGTAACCAGGAAATTGTTTTCGATACGAATGCCACCAACATGCCGCAGCTTCTCCAGCTCGCTGTAGTTGATGAACGATGCCAGCTTGTTTTCGGCTTTCCACCGGTTGATCAGCTCGGGAATAAAATACAGGCCGGGCTCTACAGTCAGCACAAATCCTTCTTCAAGCGAACGGCCCAGGCGGAGCGATTTCCAGCCGAAATCGGTACGTTTCTTCAGCTCATCGGTATAACCGACAAAAGGTTCGCCCAGGTCTTCCATATCGTGTACATCCAGGCCCATCATATGGCCGAGGCCGCACTGGAAAAACAGGGTATGCACATTTTGTTGCACTGCTTCAGCAGGGTCGCCGGTGACAACACCCAGCTCTTTCAGTCCCGCGAGCAACACCTCGCCCGCTTTCGTATGAACGTCGATATACTTAATTCCCGGCGCCAGCAGGGCGCTTGCCGTTTCGATCGATCGCAGCACGATATTGTACAATGAGCGTTGCAGGTCGCTGAAAGGGGCGCCTACGGGAAACGTGCGTGTAAGATCGCCGGCATAATGCATGGACTGCTCGGCGCCGGCATCCACCAGCAGCAGGTCGCCCTTGCCAAGGGTATTCCCCTGGTAATGATTGTGCAGGATATGCCCGTCTTTGCTGCAGATAATATTATACGAAAGGCGGCCGCCGGCGCCATAGGCAATCTCCATCATTTTGCCGGCTACTTCGAACTCTTTCATACCCGGCCGCGTATGCCGCATGGCGGCAAGGTGCATATCGGTGCTGATGCTAACGGCCTCTTCGATCGCGGCTATTTCCAGGGGGTCTTTGACCGCACGCTGCGATACAATGGCCTTAATAAGCGGTACCGATGCGCGTGACTGCAATTCCTGCAAGGGTATGTCCAGCCATTCTGAAAGACGGATGCTGTTTATCGGGCGGTAAGGCGGCAGAAACAAAACGGACTGCTGTTTTCCGCGCAGGTGGCCGGCGAGGCGTTGAAAACCTTCTGTTTTGTGTACGCCAACCATAGCAGCCATTTCACTGATGGCTGGCAAGGGACCTGTCCAGATGATATCGTCCATCGACAGCTCTGTTCCGAAGATAATCGACTCGCCGCTGCCCGTATCGATCAGGGCGGCGAGGCCGGGCGTATCCAATCCGAAATAATACAGGAAAGTGCTGTCTTGCCTGAAAGGATATACATTGTCGCGAAAGTTCATACCCGTTTCCTCGTTACCCATCAGCAATATGAGGGCATTGGGAACCAGGGTACAAAGCTTCCGGCGGCGGGCGCTGTAGGTAGACTCGGGGAATAAGCTGAAATGCATGACTGCTGTAATTATGGATTATTGGAGCGGCTGTTTGTCTGAACGATACGGCGCCAGCGGCAAGCCCGACTTGCCGGATATATTGCCGATAATAGTATTGCCGAAGGCATAACGGAGATGTACAGGTGCTTTTAGCGCCTTCGCGCTCAGGGTTATCCGGTTGTCTTTCACACTTGCCGTTGCGGGCACCCAGTCGGTTCCGTTTTCGCTGATAAAAAAACCGGTTGCTGTTTTGCCGTTTACAACCAGGCCGCCGCCACTGTCAGCCACAGTGGCCACCAGCTTGTTCCTGTCGGCAACAACAGCGCTTATAACCGGGTTGCGGTATGCAATGCCTGTACGGTGGTAGGTTTCAGCCAGCGCCCAGTTGGCCAGCCGCTCTCCCACCGGTTTCTTATGCGAGGGATGGATATTGCTGACGGAATCAACGAGGTCAGATACCACTACCATTCCGGTATTGGGCACTTCCGTCGCCCGGGACTGCGCTTCGCGAAGCAGGGCTCCTTTGAAGTTTTCGCCATAGTCAAACGGGGCGATCTGCACATAATAAAACGGGAAGTCTTTTTTCCACTGCGCGCGCCAGGATGCGATCAGCGTGGAAAAAAGCCGGGTATAGCGGTCAGCGTTGTCGGTGTTGCTTTCGCCCTGGTACCAGATCGCGCCGGCAATATTGAACTGTTCGATGGGATGGATCATGCCGTTATACGCCCTGCCGGCCTCATGCGGCCACCAGGGTTGCGGGTCGCTGGTAACCGTTTTCAACAGGTCGTCGTTCATTATCTGTTGCGCCGGCACCCACACTTCGGCCGGTGTGCCGCCCCACGAAGCATTGATCAGGCCAATGGGCACCTGCAACGAATCGAACAGGCGCTTACCGAAAAAATAACCGACGGCGCTGAAACCCTTTACCGAATTGGAGTCGCAGGCTTTCCACGACGCAGGCACATTATCCTGCGGTGTGGCGCCGGTATTTTCGGGAATGTGGAAAAGCCTGATCCGGGCGTTGGCAACAGCAGGCAGGGCTTCGCGTATGTCTTTCTCTCCGCTATAATAGCTCCACTCCATGTTCGACTGCCCCGAGCAGACCCATACTTCTCCTATCCATACGTCGCTGAGCAATACCTCTTCATAAGAGGTGTAGATACGAACGGTATAAGGACCGCCTGCGGCCGGCGTTTTAACCTTCAGCCTCCACTGGGCATTGTTATCGACCGTAACGGAATCGATGCTGTTGCTCCAACCGGCTTGTATATATACCTGGTTGGCAGGAACGCCCCAGCCCCAGAAATTGGCTTCTTCTTTTTGCTGAAGCACCATGCCTGACGAAAGAACGGAGGGCAGGCGGAGTTGCGCAGCAGCAACGGCGGCCAGCAGCAGCGGCAGCACCAGCATGCCGGCAGAACGGAAGAATACTTTCATCAGGCGAAAGTATTGAAAATAAAAATCGATCCTATTCGACTGTCAGTTCTTTCTCCACGCGAAAGAAACGGCCCGACCTTGATATCCCTTCAAGCCTGATCAGGTATTTGCCGGGAAGATCGGAAGTCGAAACCTGTATTTTGTTTCCCTGGCGTTCGAGCAGGCCATTCCAGTATAGCAGCACCCGCCTGTCGGGTATCCGTGGCGACGGAGCCGACGCACCACCATATTGCGGCGCCACAAAATTACCGGCTGAAGAAAGGCCGCTGTACTGAATTACCATATCGTTTTTCCCGACGGAATACCCGTTGAGATCGCCCTTATACGTTTTCCAGACCACTACTCCTTCGCGGGCTTCGGGTCCGATGAACATTTTTCGGGTGTACACGGAAATCGATTTTATTTTGAGGGGATCAAGCCGAAGAATGTCGTCGGCATTGTCAACCGGTACGCCATCTACCAGCAGCAAGGGCCGGTTGTAAAAGTATTCGTTGAACAAGCTGTTCTTTACGAAGAAACTGGTACCGCCATCTGACTTGCGCATTCTTATTTCTGGAATAAACTCGTGGATCACTTCTTCCATGGTAGGGAATCGTGTATATAGATCGAGCGCATAGTAGCGATCCGGACTGCCGAAAATAACCGGATGCCGCAACGCCGTATCAACTACAGGCGTATAAAATGCGGTGGTTAGCTGGCTGTTCAGATTTCTTTCCCTGGCGAGCGCATCCACCTCGGAGGTATATACGAAACGGGCAGACGGACGGAAAAGGTATGTTTCGGCAAAAAGCGGCTGTGGTTCCCAGGTCACTTGCTCGCTGCCCGAAACCACAGGGTGAAAAACAAGCTCTTTGGCGCCCACGCCGGCAGGTAAATTAAAATAGATGCGGCCGTTTTTGTCGCTGCGGGAAGCTGTCAGGGTGAAATCGGTTCCGGGAAGAGATAAATACGCAATGCGATCACCCAAACCCGTACGAGTCGTTTTGTCGATCAGCATGCCGCTTAAGACCTGCCCTTCCATGTCGGGCAGATGCTCGATCGTTGCCGGTGTGGGCGACAGCATCGTGTTCGAAAAATCAGGCAAGCTATGTAGTGCTGGCGCCGGCAGCGGGTCTCTCCTTGCAATGGAAAGCGAGGCCGCCAGGGGTATGCTGTCCATCTCAATTGTAAAATTTTGCCGCGGTTTGAATGTTTCGGCAGGAAGACGCAAGCCGGGGCCGCCCACAGACAGCGAGGCTGTTACAGGTTCATTACCGGCAGACAAAGCGTTCTTCGCGCTGTCGGGTATCGGTTTAAACGGATTTAAGAGCAGTATCTCCTGCGTATAAAAAAGAGCCGCATCAAAATTACGCATCCACGATGTGTATGCGCGTAACTGGTACCGGCCTGTCGCCAACGGCTGGGAAAGCACCAGGCTGCCGGTTCCCCGTCCGTTCAGAAGGGGAGCAATCTGCTGCATTACTGGCCGATTATCTTCCGCAATCAGCTCCAGGTAAAACTGGCGGCTGACCGAAGAAAGCTGCTGCCGGCCCACATCGAAAAGATAGGCGCTGTACCAGATGGTTTCGCCTGTTACATACACGGTTCGATCGGTATGAAGGTACAATTGCTCCTGGTAGCCGGTCTGCGCATACAGGCTAACCGGCAAAAAAGCGATCAGGTATAGCAGCCATTTTTTCACCAGAAAGAAGGTTTTTGGTTTGAGCCGCCCGACAAGCGGCAATCCAGGCAGGTACGTTTACCCATAACTGCTGGGCCATTACTAACAAAGTAATAGACTGTGTAACTATCGTCTATATAGTTGAACACCGGTAGCAAAAACGGGTTATAATCAAAATATACAATCTTGCAGTCTTCACCCGGGAAAGTCTGCGGCCAGTCGTTCAATTCACGACGATCTACAAAAAGACGCATCGACTGAACAGCGGTAGCGCTAACATAACCCAACACCAGCTCTGCGGGCCGGTCAAGACAAACCAGGTTTCCGATCAGTTGCGAAGGCATCTGGTCAAAAAGCGTTCCTAGTTCCTGGCTGTTTTTCTTTACTACTTGCCAATAGTTATAGGCTTCGGGGGTAAGTGCATATTGATTCACCAACAAGCTGTAGCGGTAATTCAGGCGGGGATCTGCATTGAGCATTTGATGCAATGGCTGCATGCTGATACGATCTTCGCCCAGAGCCGCCGAGTTGGCCAGCACAATATCTTTCGAAAACTGGCTGATCCAGCATTTACTGGTTTGCGTTTCGTCGTTGGCAACGGTCAGCAGGTTATTCTCCAGGTGCCAGGGCGTTAACAACTGCGCAGTGTATTCCCAGGTTTCGACAAAGTCCCACCGGTAAAACCGGGCGTTCCCGGCGGGATCGTGAGTATTTACGAAAAAGAAAATATCGTTGGGTTGCTGCCAGCTAATGCTGTCAATCGGTGGTGTTTGAATGGTGCGCACAAACTCACTTTGGTAATGACTGCCGTCATTTGTTTGGATACTCAGCCGGTATCTTTCACTGGCGGAAAGTGAAAGCGCGCCGCTCACATAGTCACCAGAATCGTTCACTGGCGGCACCTCAAACCGCTGACCGGCCTCTCCCTCAATATAAATGGCAGCTCCTTTTTCAGGATGAAAAATAACCGTGTCCTGCAGGTTGCGGGTGCGGGACAGGTTGATATGGGTTTGCCCGTTTACAGCGGTATTGATCACACCATTGACCACCAGGAATTGATTGGGCTGATTCAATACCGCCGGCTCATATTCGCGTTTGCAGGCCGGCAGAAGACAAACAATCATTACCCACAAAAACAGGACAGTTTGTTTCATGGGTTTCAAAATTTAATATTATAGGTGACAAATGGAATCGCAGCGCCGAATATCGACAACTGGTATCCTTTAACCTGACCGCTCTCCGAAACGAAATAAACCGAATAAGGGTTTTCACGGCTGGTGAGGTTATATACACCCGCCGACCAGGAATTGTGGAACTTCTGTTTCACCTTGTGATTGCCATCGAGCGTTATCGAAAAATCGGCCCTGAAATAATCCGGTATGCGATACTGGTTCCGGTCTGAATAAAGCAATGCAGTGGTGCCGCCCATATTGAAAACACCAATGGGAAGTGTAATCGGACGACCCGTGGTATATACCATATTGGTTGACATACTCAACCTGTGCGAAAAACGGTAATTGACAATGGCGTTGACATTGTGCGGCTTGTCAAAACTGGCGGGATACCATTCTCCCCGGTTGATCTTTTCACCGGCGATGGGATCATCCTGCTGTAAAAAGGTGCGCGAATATGTATAGCTGAACCAGCCATTCAGCCGACCGGCTGTCTTTTTCAACAGGAACTCAACACCCCACGCTTTTCCGCGGGTATTGATCAGGTCTGTTTCGATGTGTTCATTCATTAACAGCGAAGCGCCGCTTTTATAATCCAGAAAATGTTTGATCCGTTTATAATACCCTTCGACAGACGCTTCGATGGTATTGTTCTTGAAGTCCTGGTAATAACCGATACTTACCTGCTGCCCCTGTTGCGGCTGCACAAAGCGATCGCTTAGCTTCCAGATATCGGTGGGTGAAATAGTGACCGTATTCGACAGCATATGAATGTACTGCTGCATACTGTTATAACTGAGCTTAACCGAATTGTTATTGCCGAGGCTGTACCGCAGGCCGATTCTTATCTCAGGCGCCTGCCAGGTCTTGATTATTTTCCCCGACGCATACGTGCTGACACCTGAAACCGACGATGTATCGCGCGGTAAACCGGGCGTGTATTCATTTACGCTGGCAGGTCCGAAGGCATTGAATATGCTGTACCGGATGCCCGCAGATACAGACAATTTGTTATTGATCGTCCAGTTATCGCCGAGATAGACCGCTGTTTCGAGCGCCCGTTCGGTTTGAACCTGTTTTTTTGCGACGATCGAACTGTCGCCCACCGGTTCAAAAGTGCCGGGACTCAGCTGGTACCAAATTGCATTCAGTCCGAAGCTCAACTGGTGATCATTATTGATGGTGTAGCTCGACTCCGACCGCAGGCTGTACTGCCTGATATTAAAAGAAAGCCGGTAGGCATTTACGGGATTTTCACTACTGTTGACGGCATAATGGTAATCGTCGCCGCCAATGGTCAGCACATGGCTGAATGCATTATTAAACAGGTGTTTCCACTTTATATTGGCATTGGTATTACCATAGCGGTAAGTGGTATCACCGTTGAACTTAAATCGGTCATTGCTTTTGTAGGCCGTTATATAAACAGCATTTTTTGCATTGATATTGGTGCTGTAGCGAATGTTTACATCATAGAAGCCTGCCCGGCTGTTTTTATATTCTTTATTGGGTATTACACCCATCAGCCAGTTGGAGTAAGTGGTGCGGGCGCCCATCATCAGCGATGATTTGTCTTTGCGAACCGGCCCGCCAATGCTTACTTTACTTGTCAACGGGCCAATTCCCGCCTGACCTGACCAGTTCTTCACATTTCCGTCCTGCAAAGCGATATCCAATACGCTCGACAACCGACCGCCATATTTTTCAGGGATGGCAGCTTTATACAGTTCCACTCCTTTTACTACATCGGGATTGAAGGCAGAAAAGAAGCCAAAAAGATGGCTGGGATTATAAATGGTGGCATCGCTCATAAGGATCAGGTTTTGATCGCTTGCGCCGCCCCGCACATTAAACCCGTTGGCGGCTTCGCCGGCCGACGTAACACCCGGCAGGCTCAATACTACCTTCATGATATCCGCCTCGCCAAATACTACCGGCACCTGGCGGATCACCTTCATCGAGAGCCTGCTGGTGCCCATTTGTAAGTTGCGGGTATTGGAATTTTTCTGGGCGGTTACCGTCACTGACTTTAAGCTGGCTACATATTCGCGCAGCTCAACATCCAGTTTGCCGTCATTATTCAGGTTAAGCTGCCTGAAAGTAGTGGTCATACCCGGGCTGCTGTAGAACAACTGGTGCTTGCCCCTGGGCAATGTAATCTGATAGTACCCGTAACGGTCGGTGTTGACAGCGGTATACGGGCTATCGATATACACCAAAGCACCTACGACGGGATCGCCAGAGCGAATGTCTCTCACATAACCGACCACCGAGGCCCGGCCGGTATTACTTCGTGCATCGCGTTTACCTACTTCAAACAGCTTCCGTTCTTCGTCCACCAGCAGTTGGGTAGCAATATCCTCTTCTGCAGGAGATAGTATCGGCTGCCGGCCGCTGTTTGCCATTCCTGCAATAACCACCTGGAATTGCCAGGTAATATATACCGAATTATCGGGAGCAATCGCAAACTGAAGCCCTGTTCCTGCCAATTCATCTTCCAGTATGGCCGACAAGGAAGCTTGTTTGTATGCATGCCGCACCCGCAGGCTGTCGATCCTGCGGGGATCGAAATAAAAATGATACCCGGTTGTTTTCTCCACTTCCTCCACCAGCCGCAGAAAAGGCTTACCTGCCAGATCAAGGTCGATCTGCTTCCTTTCCTGCGCAATCAATTGCCCGCAAACAAACAACAGGAGTATCAGAACAATGTACTTCACTATCCGGTTGTTTGATTGAGTGCTGCAATGATCTGCCGAAGACCGTCTTCCTGGTTTTTCCTGGTGCGGATATTATCCGTCCTGATGATCCGCCTGATCTTTTCTCTAAGAGAAGGCAGTTGTTGCATGATGTCCTTCTCATTGCTTACCGGAAGCAACCGGTTTTCAAACATCAGGTAATAGGTATTCATCTCTTTAAAAAAGGGAAGTGCATTTTCTTCGGCCCTGGCCGGCGGGGCCAGGTATTTTTGTCGCAGGCAGTACAATTGAACGGGGCCATTCTCCAGCCGTTCCAGGAATTGTCTCTCATCGCCGTTCATCCTGTATTGAAAAAACCTGTCTCCGACCCGGAAGCTGTCCACTCCTTCTTTAATAAGGCTGATAAGAAGGTTCTTTTTATAATCTTCGATCACCAGCATGTCTTTTTCTATATCGAACAGGGCAGACACCTGTTCATAACGATTGGACTTATACCAGATGGTGAATGGCTGCAACTGGTCGGACAGCAAATAAGGATGCCCGATCGTTTTTGAACCGCGGCGAAGGTATTCGGCACCTGTATATAATACGGAAGAAGGGCCGACCGCTTGCCGGAAATAAGTCGCCGGAACAGCGTCCGAACCATCAAAAGAAACAGGTGATGGGTTTTGCGCCGTCGCCGCCAGCGAAGCAACCAGGCTGATCATGATAAGGCAACAGCGAATATCTGCCATAAGTAATTAGAGAAGGGGAATTTACCAAATAAAACGAAGTCGCCAAATTATTTCAGAGAGGCCGTACCTTTAGAATATGCGAACCTTTTTACAATTGCTGGCGGTTATGTGTATTGCTGCGTTGCCGGTAACCGCTCAACAAACCATCGACAGTATTTTTCCGGTCAGGGCGCTTGCCATCGGGGCGCCGGTACCGCGCAACGTAGATTCGTTTGCTGTATTTATCCGGAAAGAACTGGTTCTGCGAAAAGTCAACACCCTTATATTAAGGGTGGATTATAACTACCAGTATAAAACACACCCGGAATTGCGCAGCGACCAGGCGCTCAGCGAAGCGGATGTGCAGAAAATAAAAGCGGCGGCAAAAGCGGGGGGCATTACCATTATACCACAGATCAATTTACTCGGACACCAAAGTTGGGCTTCGTACACAGACCGGTTGCTGGCCGTGTACCCGCAATTCGACGAAACCCCCTGGGTGAAAATGCCGGAGAAATACGCCTGGCCGAATGCAGACAGCCTTTATTGCAAAAGTTATTGCCCGTTGCACCCCGACGTTCATAAGATCGTATTTGATCTGGTAGACGAAATCTGCGCTGCCTTCGAAGCGCCTGCTTTCCATGCGGGAATGGATGAAGTGTTTTATATCGGCGACAGCCGCTGCCCGCGCTGCAAGGGCAGGAACAAGGCAGAATTGTTCGCGGGCGAAGTGAAAAAGATCCGTGATCACCTCGCCAGTACCGGCAAAAAACTATGGATATGGGGCGACAGGCTGCTCGACGGTTATAGTACGGGGATGGGTGGCTGGGAAGCCAGCTTTAACAACACCTGGCCGGCGATCGACCTGATACCAAAAGACGTGGTGATCTGCGACTGGCATTATGAACGCCCCGATAAATCGGCTGTTCTGTTTGCCGCCAAGGGACTCTCGGTGATCACGTGCGGATGGAACCGTCCGGGCGTGATCGAACAACAGGTCAAAGACATGGCAGGATTCAGGCAGGGCTCCACCCCCGAAATGGGCAGCCGGTTCCTGGGGATGATGGAAACCATCTGGTCGCCCGTTGCGCCATTCATCACTGAATTTTACAGCAACGATCCTGCAAAGCAGGCGATCAACGAAAAGGGGGTCGGCAGCCAGTCGGCTTCTTTCCGTAAAATGTTCGATACCATTTTGCAACACCAGTAAAACGGTAATCATTTCACCTCAATCACTATCGGTGCGCCCTTTCCTTTAAGGTCAAACTTCGCTTCGTTGAAATTGGCGGCACGAGTAAGCGGCCTTACATTATTGGAAAAGCCATAGTCTTCTTTGGGTATACCAAAACCATTGGTGTCTAGAACGCCGTTGTCGTTCTCATCGAGAAAAACGCTGATGGCATACGTGCCATCGGGGATACTGTCAAAAGGAACGTCTATCATCTGTTTTCCCTCTGCAGTAACAATTTTCCGGAACACTGCTTTGTCGGGCTTCATGAAATCCTCGTCGTTCTGGTACCAGCCGATATACAGCTTGCCTTTTTTATTGCCGCGCAGCTTGAATTGCACGATCTGGGTCGATTGCGAGAAAGCATATACCACAGGAAGCAGCAGCAGAATAAGCATCTTTTTCATATCGGAGAATTATAGCATGCCCATAACGGGAAATTACCAGGTACATTTCAAAAAGCAGGCCAGCCAATATTACCTGTTGCTTAAATTAAGGAAAAGTTGCGGCAGTAATTTCCTGCCTGCCTACATTTATAGTATGGATACCCGACGTTCATTTCTGAAAAAAGCCAGTTTTATTTCCGGCGGCACCGGTTTGCTGCAAATACTTCCCGCCTCCATACAAAAGGCGATGGCCATCGACCCCGCGCCCGGCTCTAGTTATCTCGACGCCGAACACATCGTTTTCCTGATGCAGGAGAACCGGAGTTTCGATCATACTTTCGGCACCCTGCAGGGCGTGCGCGGCTATAATGATCCCAGGGCCATCCGGCAGCCCGGCGGCAACCGGGTATTCCTGCAGGCAGACAAAAACGGAGACGTATATGCGCCGTTCCGGCTGAATATCCATGACAGCAAAGCCACCTGGATGAGCTCGCTGCCACATTCATGGAGCAACCAGGTCGACGCCCGCAATAACGGTCATTACAACCGATGGCTGGAAGCAAAACCTTCGTGGAAAGAAGAATACAACGGCATGCCCTTAACCCTGGGCTATCACAACCGCGAAGACCTGCCTTTCTATTATGCGCTGGCCGACGCCTTCACGGTATGCGATCACAATTTCTGCTCGTCGCTGACCGGCACTACACCCAACCGGCTATATTTCTGGACCGGCACTATCCGGCCTTCGGCCGACGCCATGGCCCATGTATGGAATGAAGACGCCGATTACAACCGCATGATCCATTGGCCCAGCTTTCCCGAAAGACTGGAGCGGCACGGCGTTTCGTGGAAGGTGTACCAGAATGAGATATCGGTGGGCACGGGGCTGGAAGGAGAACAGGCTTCCTGGCTCGCCAACTTTACCGACAACCCGCTTGAGTTCATGGAGCAATACCAGGTAAAGCTGCATCCGCGTTATATCGCACAATTGCCCAAAACAGCGGCGCGGCTGGAAAAGTTGCTCGAAGAAAAAAAATCGGCACAGACAACAGGCGCTGAAGAAGAAAAACGCCGGAAAGAAATAAGCCGTATTAAAGAAGCGCTGTTATATAATGCAGCCGAGCAAAAAACATATACCATCGAGAAATGGAACCAGTTGTCGCCGGCCGAAAAATCCCTGCATGAAAAAGCATTCGTGACCAATGATGGCGACCCGAATTTCCATGAGCTGGATGAGCTGGTATATATGGACGGCAATACAGAACGCCGGCTGCAAATGCCCAAGGGCGATATTTTGCACCGGTTTCGCGAAGACGTAAACAACGGCAAACTTCCCACCGTATCGTGGATTGTGGCGCCCGAAAACTTTTCCGATCATCCCTCTGCCGCCTGGTATGGCGCCTGGTATATCAGCGAGGTGATGGATATACTTACTAAAAATCCGGAGGTCTGGAAGAAGACCGTCTTCATTCTGACCTACGATGAGAACGATGGTTATTTCGACCATATCCCGCCCTTTGTAGCGCCCAACCCGGCCGATCCCGAATCGGGTAAAGTGTCGGCGGGCATCGATTCATCGGTAGAATTTGTGGCCAATGAAAACCAGCAATCCCAAAAAGGAAAAAGTGCGCGGGTGAGTCCCATCGGGCTCGGCTATCGCGTTCCCATGGTGATCGCCTCACCCTGGAGCCGTGGCGGCTGGGTGAACTCGCAGGTGTTCGACCACACTTCTTCGCTCCAGTTCCTGGAGCATTTCTTATCGCACAAAACAGGAAAGACCATTAAGGAAGAGAATATTTCCGCCTGGCGGCGCGCCGTTTGCGGTGACCTGCGTTCGGCTTTCCGCCCCTGGAACGGGGAGAAGTTCGCCACACCCGACAGCCTCGACCGGAATAAGTTTCTCGAAGGAATCCACAAGGCACAATTCAAAAAGCTGCCTGATAATTATTACAAGCTCGATGCATTGCAGATGAAAGCGGCCAATGAAAACCCGCATTCGCTGGAGGTAATGCCCCGCCAGGAAAAAGGCATTCGCCCCGCCAATGCGTTGCCTTATGAATTGTCGGCCACCGGCATGATCGACCCCGCGCGCAAAAAGTTCAGGCTGTTGCTTGCCGCGGGTAAAAAATCGTTTGGCGACCGGTCGGCCGGGGCGCCGTTCCAGGTGTACAGCTATGGCGATTATAAAGGAAAAATGAACAGTAACCGGCATTACGCCGTAAAGGCCGGTGATCATGTCAGCGATGAATGGGATATTGCCGGCTTTCCCGGCGGGCTTTATAACATTCATGTCTACGGCCCCAACGGGTTTTATACCGTTTACAGCGGCAACGCCGCCGACCCGCTGTTCGAAGTATATATCGGCCATGAAGGCGGCGCCAAACCCGGCAATAAGCTGATTTTGCAGTTACAAAACAAGGAAAAGAAAACGCTGGACATAGAAATCCACCATAACGCGTATGGCTATGCAAATGCGGGTTTACGCCTGGCAGCCGCCGACACCCCGAAAGCATCGGCAACCCTGGAGATGGACCTTTCCGGCAGCCATCGCTGGTACGACTTTACCATTCGCGTGAAAGGAAGCGGACTGCTGAAACGGTTTGCGGGCCGTCTGGAGACTGGCGCCGAGAGCAAAACCGATCCGCTGATGGGTGAGATGGCACTTTACCCGTCGGGTGGCACCCGACGGGTGGTGAAGGAAACAAGATAAGTTTCGCAAGATATCAACTCGCCGGTTTTTACCGCTCGCGTAAAAGGCGACCGGAACATGGAAGCCGTCGTTTATCTTGTTGTTACATGAAGCAACTGATCCTTCTGCTTTCCTGCCTTTGCGGAGCAATATTCGCCGGTGCGCAGCAGCACATACAAGTCCGGGTAATGGATGCCGGTGGTCAGCCCCTGCCCTCTTCGAGCATTGAGTTGCTGAAAAAAGATTCTTCGGTATTGCTGAAAACGTCCACCGACAGCAGCGGGCTATTGCTGTTGAAAGGATGGGCCGCGGGCTACTACGTTGTTCGCGCCAGCCATGCAGGGCACTCATCGGTTTTGCAATCGCTTCACCTTACAAACGCCGCTATGGCAACCGTCGATTTCCGCCTGGAGCCGGCCGCCGGCCAGATGAACGAAGTAACCGTAACGGCAAAACAGCCGCTGATAAAACAGGTGAATGGCAAAACCATCGTGAATGTGGAAGGCAGCATCAATGCCACGGGTAGCAGCCTGCTGGAGGTACTGGAAAGAACACCGGGCATAACCGTTGACAAAGACGGCAATATTGCGCTGCGCGGCCGCCCCAATGTGCTGGTGATGATCGACGGCAAGATGACTTATCTCAGTGGCGCCGAGCTGGCGACCATGCTGGGCAGCATGAGCAGTGCGCAGGTAGAGTCGATCGAACTGATGGAGCATCCGCCCGCCAGCTTCGATGCAGCGGGCAATGCCGGTGTCATTAATATCCGCACCAAAAGGTCGAAGCAGAAAGGTACCAATGGAAATATCAGTCTCTCCGCCGGTCAGGGTGTTTATCCCAAAACCAATGACAACATCGGCATCAGCCACCGATCGGGTGCGGTCAACCTGTTTGCGAATTACGGTTTCACCTATAACAGGGGATACACCGACTTGTATGCGTTGAGAACATATTTTGCCCACGATGCCATGCCCGCCTTGCAGATGGAGCAGCCGACCTATATACATTTCAACGCCCGCCTGCACAACATACGCGCAGGAATGGACTACTACCTGCGGCCCGGCAGCAGCATTGGCTTTACGGTCGGTTATACGGATATTTCCCGCGTACGTACGGGAAACGGTGTTGCCGACTGGCTGCACAACGGCGGCGGCATCGACTCGTCGATCAGCACCATTAGCCGGAATACCACCAACTGGATCAGCAAAACAGGTAATCTTAACCTGCGCCACCAGTTCAACAGCAAAAAGGAGCTGGCGATTGATCTGGACTACCTGCTGTACGATATCACGAATACACAGCAGTTCAGCAACAGCCTGCTGGCGCCTAATGGCTACAAGGAGAAAGTGAGAGGCGATCTGCCTTCAGCGCTGAAAATAGCCGTACTGAAGGCGGATTATAACAACCGTGTCAGCAAAATATTGCAATGGTCGGCAGGCATAAAGGGCTCCCGCACCAAAACAGATAACCTGTCGGCTTTTCAAAACTGGAACCAAGGTCAATGGGAAGACGACCTGAACCGAAGCAATCACTTTTTGTACACGGAGAATATCCTGGCGGGATATATAAATGGCAACCGGGAGGCGGGCCGCTGGAAAACCGACGCGGGGCTGAGGCTTGAGCATACCGCGTATGAAGCGAACCAGTTGGGAAATGCGGCAGGAAAAGACTCCGCTTTCCATCGTAATTACAGCAGCCTCTTTCCCAGCGCCACCATCAGCTATGAGGTGGATTCTGCAAACAGCTTCAGCCTGCATGCGGGCCGGAGAATCGATCGCCCGCCGTTCCAGAAATTAAATCCCTTCACCACCATTATCAACAAGTACACGTACCAGGCGGGCAATCCGCTGATCCTGCCGCAATACACCTGGAACCTGGAGCTGGTACACCAATACAAGGATTTGCTGACAACCACCATTGGTTATCATTTGACCCGGAACTATTTCACGCAGTATTTCTATTCAACCGCCGAAGGGCTGATTGTATACAGCGATGGCAATATCGGCAAGATGAACAACCTGAGCGTGGCTACCCTGCTGCAATTGCAGCCGGTAAAGAACTGGAACCTGGTGCTGGATGTCACCTACAACTACAAAGTACTGGAAGGGTTTGTATGGACGAAAACACGATCTGCCATTCACCAGGTCAACTTCAACCTCAACAACCAGCTCCGCTTCGGCAAAAAATGGACGGGTGAATTATCGGGGTATTATATCACCCGGCACCAGAACGACTTCAACGAGGTGCTGGACCCTACGGGGCAATTAGCAGTGGGTGTGGCGCGCCAGGTGATAAAGGGAAAAGGCAGCCTGAAGCTGGCTTACCGCGACGTGTTTTATACCCAGCGAATGGCCGGCAATACTTCTTTCCAGCACGCGCATGAATATTTCTGGCTGAAGAGCGATAGCCGGGTGCTTACCCTTTCTTTCAGCTACCGCTTCTCCAAAGGCGAGAAGGTACAACAGCGTAAACTGTCAAGCACCGAAGAGGCCGAACGGGTAAGTAACTGATTCTGTCTTATTTTAGGTGTATGCAAAAACTCCTATTCCTGCTCCTGCTGGTTACCGTGCAATCGGCCATTGCGCAGCCGGCAGACTCGGGCTATTACCAATCGTTCGATCGTACAAAAATATATTATGAATCGGTGGGCAGCGGAACACCGGTTGTGCTGGTGCACGGCTTCATCGTGAACAGCCAGTCCTGGAAGAAAACAGCACTGTACACCGACCTGGTCAGTAAAGGCTACAAGGTTATCATTATGGATCTGCGCGGTAACGGAAGGTCTGACAAACCACAAGACAGCACCGCCTACGACAACGACGCCGAAGCGAAAGACATTATGGGTCTGCTAAGCAAGCTGCAGGTAGCTCATTACTATGCGGTGGGCTATTCGCGCGGCTCGATTATTACAGCCCGGCTGCTGATATTGGATAAAAGGGTGAAGGCAGCGGTAATGGGCGGCATGGGTACTGATTTCACCAATCCCGAATGGCCGCGGCGAATCATGTTTTATCACGCCCTTCGCGGCGATGATATTCCCGAGATGAAGCCGGTGATCGAAAATATAACACGCCAGGGCCTGGACAGGATGGCCCTGGCCTGGATGCAGCGTTCGCAACCGTCTACCAGCCAGGCATTGTTGAAGAAAATAAAACAACCTGTGCTGGTGATCTGCGGCGAGCAGGACAGCGACAACGGATCGGCCGAAGCACTGTCGAAACTGTTCCGGCATTCGGTTTTCAAAACAGTGCCCGGCGATCATGGCGGAGCTTATCATGGGGCGGCGTTTTCCGGGGCTATTACCGGTTTCCTGGCTGGAAGCGACAAATAGACCAGAGGGTGTTTTTACTGGTATTTCGGAACCGCTTCGTCCCAGTGCAATCGGGTAGTAAAACCGGTCGACACATAGTCGGATGCATCGAAATACAATCCGGATGCCACCCCCGTACCCGTTTTTACCGGCATGGCTCCCGCTTTGATGGTTGCCTTGCTCCCGCTGTTTGAGAACCGTATAGGGATAACAGTATTGTGGAATCCCTGCATCTCGATATCCTCCCATACATCGTTATCAGTGCTTCCGCCGCGGCAGTCTACGTATCTGCGATGAGACCTGAGCGCATTTCTGGCAATGAACTGCAGTTTTACATCAAAGCCATCGGGCCGGTTTACCACCCGGCCGCTAAAACCGCCGGGGTCGGTATATTTACTTCGCGGCAGTTCCAGGCCATGAATGGCATCCCAGGTCACCGTATAGTCGCCGCAACCGTCGTCGGTAACATGGCTGGTAAAGCCTCCCGACGGCATTTCAATAAGACCCCGGCTGTTCATATGCAAATCGGTTTCACTGACCATGCTTACCTGTCCCTCGCCGGGGGCTCCTCCGGCATCACCGCGAAAGTGGAGGATGAAAAGAATTTTCCTGGTAAGCGCCCCATCGGGACTTTCCACTTTGTCGTAGTACATATTCAGCACCCAATCGTTAAGTAATTTGCCGGCAGACTTCTTTTCTGCAGTTACTTCCACCATACCTGAAGAATATAAGCCCGAAGCAGGAATATCGCAGGCAATCTTTTGGGATGTCCAGACGGCTACCGGCATGACGCCACCGTTCACCTTAACCGAGCGCTTATTCTGCCCGGGGTCATCGCCGAAATTGCCGTAAATCCAGAGACGGCTGGGGTAATCTAATCCGCCTGCGTTCATATCCGTTTCATCAACCTGCAAATAATCGATATGGAACTGCCGACTGATCGTAATATTCGACACCAGCAGGAACTGCCCTTTCCCCTTTGTCTTCACAGCTACACTCACGGCTTCAGGGTTATTGCGGGGTATCGAACCCGGCGCCTGGTAATATGCCTGATTCCCGTCGGCTTCCAAAGAGCCTTCACCTGAATAATTCCAATTACCCAACTGCCGGGGTGAAACCATGAATGGCTCGTTCACAGCATCGCCTTTACTAATGGGAACAGGATCTATATCAGGCGCAGACGCAGGGATTACTCCCATCACTTTTAAGGTGATCTTTGCACCCGGCTGAACAAGCGCTTCATTGGGCTGGATATATAAGTAGGAAATAACGCCCCAGTCGCTGAAATGGGTTGTGGTAGTCGCAAGGGTATGATTCACTTTGTTAAGCGATGATTCGCCGGCGGAAAACCATTTTCCGCTTTGGTCCTGGTAAGCAAGGCCAAGTAACTCAGGCAAGGTATTTTTTATACTGTCTTCGTTGTATCGCAGGGTGATGGTCACCGGCTGCTGAAACGAAATATCGTGCGGGGTCAGCCTGTAGACCCTGCTGTATCCACTCCACAGTTTCCTGGTAACAGGCTGCACTGTAATGGCCTGGTCGCCGTTAAGTGCACCGGCCGGTATGGTAACGCTGATATTGCCGTCGGCGCTGGTGATAGCGCCGCCATTGACGCCGATTGTTTTGGTAATGGCGGTCCCTTCGGGAGCGCCCAACGAAGTAACAAGCGGCACCGTTGCAGCATCCGGCAAAACGCGATCGGTTTTGGTGCATGATAAGGCCGGCAGCAGGAATAAAAGCCAGCAAACCCATTTTTTCAGGCCAAAGCCGGCCGTTGCAATTATATCCTGGTTATTGGGGTGAACCCTGTACATAAAATGTTGAGCTTTTATTTTTTATAAAAAGATTTTGCTTCCCCGTAACAGGCATTCCGGTAACAGGCTGCCCGTATAACTTATTCTCATTGCAAAAGAACATTCATGGTAAGCCGAAAAAAGGGATAGTTTATACCGCTAACAGGTTATTTTACGACAAGGAGCAGCCGGCGCTTCCATTATGTAAGCAGAAACGAAAAAGCCCCGAGGTATCGGGGCACCAAGTGCAGGCTGGTCTTTTCGATATTGGGAAAAACCAGTGCCCCCTGCAACAGTATTCCGGCTTATCTTGTCGTATTACGAATAACCACCCGACCATGTGCAGACCCCTGCTGCTCTTTTTGCTGTTTGCGCCCTGCTTCTGTACCGCCCAATTTTACCTGGGGCCGCTTGCGGGTTACCAGCACTTGTTCAGTCCTATTGAAAAGCATGCGCTGAATACAGGCCTGCAGGCCGCTTATTCCCTGGAAAAAGTTGAGTTCCTCCTCGAACTGCAAAAGAGCTGGCCGGGCGGGGGAAAGACAAACGATTCGGCTTTCACGCTGAACAGCAGCGAGCCCACCTATATTTCTGTCGACAAACAACTTAATACAGATATTTTCTCCGTCGGTCTTGGCGTGCGGGTGTGGATTGCAAGCCTCGGGCCGAAAGACAGGTTAAACCTGAGGGGTCACCTGGCAGCGCAATTCCAGCGAACAAAGGTCTCCTACGACAAAAGACCCGACGGGTATGTGTTGCTCAATCCCGATAAAACAATGACCGTAAGCGGTCCGTCGATAGGCGCCGGCGCCGAATACATGCACTTGTTCAACAATGGTCGGCTTTTTGCTGAACTGTCCTTCTATTCTCCGCCCTGGGGCAAGTACGACGGCTACCCGGTATCGTTCTATCCCCTCACCTCTATGTCGGTCAATATCGGCTACTCATTCCTTTTGTCAAATAGTAAGCAATGAAACCAGCTAAACGGAAACATATATACCTGTTATTGCTACCAGTCTTGCTGCTGGTTACAGGCTGCGGAAAACAGAGTTATTATTATCCCGAAGAAGATGGCGGCGGACTATCCATTTTTTCGAACAAGGGTTTTAACGTATTCACCTGCCTGCTAGATGGCCGCGGCTGGAAAACAGTCGACCGCGATTATGGCCGGCGCGGGTCCGGTTCTGAATTCGATATAAAGAAACAATTCCCCGGCGGTGACTATGAGCAATTGGTGCTGACCTGGACAGGCGGATATATGAACGACCCGAACCAATATGAATCCATCCGGCTGGTACTTAGCCTGCCTGCAGGGTTCGGCATGATGGAAGTAAATGCCCTGTCTGGGAAACGGATCGCACTGGATGGTGTAAACAGCTATATCAGCTATGAAGCCCCGAGCGGCGCGCCGTCGGTGCAGGGGCCCGGGACAGTTTTTTTTCAAACAATGGCCGTCAGTCAGCAACTTAGCGACGGCAATTATACCCTGAAAACAGCCGGCCTGCTGGAAGCGAGCCTGGACAGCCTGCAATTGACTTCGGGACGGTTTGATCACAAGTACAGCACCGGAACACCGCCCTTTTAAGTTGCTAACCGTCACCAATAACCGCAAATAAAAACCGCCCCCTGGGGGAGCGGTTCATCAGAACAACCAAACCTTAACCCTGCACAGCCGGGTAATCGAATTTTTTGAAGATCGATTTTACCTGTGCCTCGGCTTCTTTGGAGCTGATCTGGCGGCGATTGATCTCACCTTCGGCCCAACCGGTCCAAACAAGTTTATTCGTTTTTGCGTCGATCATATTAACGGTCAGCTGACCTTCATGAAACGGCACGTTGTACGAATTATAGCCCATCAGCATCGACGGATACCACATGCTGTAAATGCCCCTGCGGGTATATATATAGCGGGTGTACGGATAGCTGTACATGGGATTGGATTCTCTCTTCTGCCCTACCTGCACCGCTATGTTATAGTCGAGCAGGATATCGGGATGGTCGGCCGATTCGCGCCATCCTTTTTTCTGCAATTGCTGATCGATGGCATTTTTGATATTGTCGTCAACAATATCATTACTGCCTTTTTTTGCAGTGACATTGGTGTCGCCGGCCCAGGCAAATGTTTTATACCTGCTGAAGTCGGCGCCTTTGGCGGTTTCCGTATGACTGCTGACGCTGCAACCGGCAAGCGCCAGGGTAGCGGCGAGCGCCAGCCCGCCTACCACGCCGGTTATCTTTTTCATGATTTATTTTTTAAAGTCGTTAATGCCGTAAAAATATATCTCATCGCTGCCGGGATAAACTCCCTGCAACTGGAAATTGCTGCCCTGTTTGCCGATCGCGTCGCGTAGCTCTTCCACATTGCGTACACGCGTATCGCTCACTTTGGTGATTACAAACCCTTCGCGCATATTGGTCTGGTTCGACAGGATACCGTCACGTATTTCGGTCACCTGTACACCACCGTCGATCTGCAGCCGGGCAGCGTCTTCCTTGCTAAGGCTGTTGAAGCTGGCGCCAAGTGATTCCAGGGCGGCGGCTTTCTGGCTCGCGAAAGAACCCATCTTGCCTTTCAGTACAACGTCGACGGTTTTTTCGTCTTTACCGCGCAGCAGGGTCACCGTAATCTTATCGCCGGGCTTCTGCCGGGCCACCTGCTCAGACAATTGCGCAGTGCTGTTCACTGCGATGCCATTGATTTTGGTAATGGCATCTCCTTTGCGGATACCGGCGGCGGCAGCGGCTCCCTGCGGGTCTGTTTCGGCCACCCACACACCGTCTATATCATCATTGATGCCCAGGTCTTTTTTCTGCTTGTCGTCGAGCTCGTCGGGGGCCATGCTGATGCCCAGGTAACCCCGTTGCACACTGCCGTATTTCATGATATCACCGATCACTTTTTTCATCAGGTTCGACGGAATCGAATACGCATAGCCTGCATAGGCGCCTGTAGGCGAAGCGATGGCGGCATTGATACCCACCAGCTCTCCGCTGGTATTCACCAGCGCACCGCCACTGCTGCCGGGGTTAACGGCTGCATCAGTTTGAATAAATGCTTCCACCGGGGCGCTGCCCTGCCGGTTGATGCCGATGTTACGGCTCTTGGCGCTGACGATGCCCTGGGTAACGGTCACATCGAGGTTCAGCGGGTAGCCAATGGCAAGCACCCATTGTCCCAGGCGCACGTCGTCAGAATTTCCTACAGGCATAACGGGCAGGTTTTTGGCATCGATCCTGATCAATGCCAGGTCGGTATTCGCATCGGTGCCCACCAGCTTTGCCTTGTACGATTTGCGGTCATTCAGGGTCACGGAAATTTCATTGGCGCCATCAACCACGTGGTTATTGGTAACAATATAACCGTCGCTGCTGATGATTACGCCCGAGCCGGAGGCTTTCTGATCGGGTTGGGAAAACGAACGGCCATCGCCCCCGAAAAAGCGGCGGAAGATGTCATCACCTCCGAAGAAATCGTCGGGTGATGGTTGCTGGGTGCGCCCTGTTTTCTTAAAAGTAGTTACCGTTTTAATGTGCACCACCGAAGGCACGGCCGCGGTGGCTGCCTTTTCAAAATCGACGGGACCACCCGCTGTTTCGGTATAACCCGTTTTCAGCACCGGCATTTTTTCTGCCTGCAATACACTGTTAACGGTGGTATCCCTTTTACTGTACGCATAACCGCCCGCTGCTGAAATGGAGCAGAAAGCGAGAACGGTTAACCAGGTTTTTGTGTTCATTGTCTATTCAGTTTGATTTTTCCAATTGTTTTCAGCATTAAAATTGGAAATACAACCTGAAGAGATTCTAAAGAAATGAACTACCGGTTGTTAAAATGGATTGAAAAACGGTGTAGCCCGTTAATAAAATCATAATGGATATCGTAGTGGTAGATGGCCGCGATCTTGCGCACGATCTCCAGTCCGAGACCGGTGCTGTTGCTGTCGTTGCTTTGCTTCTGGAAACGCTGGAATATCTTGTCGGCCGGCAGGGCGCTGTCCGACCCTGTATTACTGATGGCCAGCCAGCCCGTGCCGGTATCGATCTCGATGCTGCCACCCTTGTGGTTATGACGGATGGCATTGCCCAGCAGGTTGCTCACCAGCATTTCTATCAGCGCCTTATCGGCCCGCAGGATATTGTCGGCAGCCAGCGACGATATTATGCCGATGCTTTTTTCTTCCATTTGCAGGCGGTACTCGCCGAGGAAATGACGCAGCACGCTGTTTAACGAAATGTCTTCAATAAGATCGTACTGGTTATTATCTATCCGGGTAAGCACCACCAGGCTCCGGTTGAGGCGCGCCATGCGCTGGGAGGCATCTGCAAGTCCGCCGATCAGCAGGGCCTGCTCTTCTGTCAGCGGGTTGGTCTGCATTAGCAGCTCCAGTTTGCCCTGCATTACCGCCAGGGGTGATTGCATTTCGTGCGATGCGTTTTCGGTAAATTCTTTCTGCGCGGCAAAGCTTTTCTCATTTCGCTCCACCAGCTCGCACAGGGAGGCATTGAGCTCATTGAACTCCTGCACCGAGCTGGTGGGCAGCGAAAGCGCCCCGGATTTCTCCAGGTTATAGCCCCTGAGCTGCTGCAGGGCCTGGTAAAAAGGTTTCCAAATGGTCTTGGACAATTGCCGGTTGATCAGCAACAGACCAACAAGCAACAGTGCCAGCAGCAGCAATTCGATCAGCACAATGCTCGTGATCAGCTTGTAACGGTTCGGCAGCGGATTGCTTACCTGCAATACCACCGGAACACCGTTAACGGTGAAGCCGCTTTGCAGCACACGGCAGGGTATCTTCGTTTGCGCATGCGGATCATATATATCCTGCGTTTCAATTTTGGTGAAATCGCTGCGTACCGACAAAAAGCGAAGGGTGATATTCTGATCGAGGAAATGAATTTCGGCAGGTGCGTTCCGAACCAGGGCATCACTGATGCGGGGCTTCAGTATCTCGCGCGTGGCAAGCAGGTCGTTATCGACCGCTTTTAATACCAGGTTGTGCACCAGGAAATAAAACAGGGGGATACCCGCCAGCAATACCAGTACCGAATATAATATATACGATCTTATGGTTTTCTGCAGCAGCTTCATCCCATGGTCAGTTTATAACCCATGCCATAAATGGATTTGATATAATCGTCGGCGCCCGCCGAAGCCAGCTTTTTTTTCAGGTTCTTCATATGCACGTAAATAAAATCAAAGCTGTCGTACAGCGCGGCGCCGTCGCCGGAAATCGCCTCGGCAATGGCATTTTTGGAAATAACCCGGTTCTTGTTGTTCAAAAGATATACCAGCAACTGGTATTCCGTTTTGGTCAGATCGACAGGCTTGTTGTTCACCATGGCTGTTTTCGCCGGCAGGTCAACCGAGATCTCCTCAAACTGCAGCAGGTTATTTCCCTGGAATTGTTTACGTCGTATGATGGCGGCGATGCGGGCGCCCAGCTCCGACAGGTGAAAGGGTTTGGGCAGGTAGTCATCGGCGCCGAGCGTCAGCCCGTTGATCTTGTCATCAATGGAGTCTCGCGCCGATATAATGATCACGCCATCGGTTTTCCGGTCGGCCTTCAACTGCTTCAGCAACTGGATGCCGTCTCCGCCGGGCAGCGACAGGTCAAGCAGAATGCAGTCATAATCATTCATCGCCAGCAGTTCACTGCCTTCTCTGTAGGTGAAAGCGGCATCGCAGTGGTAGTGCCCGCGCCCGAGATAAGTGGCAATGCTGTTGGATAGTTCCTTTTCGTCTTCTATGATGAGTATCCGCATCATTGGTACGGTAAGTTAGGAAAGGATTCTGAAGATAATCTAAAGATGGGGCAATGCCACATTCTTCACATTTCCCGTACGGGTTAAAACGCCCCAGCCCTGCCCTTCTCCCTTAATGGCTTTACGAAGCGACCTGAACAAGGTATAATACATCAACTGGCGGTACACAAATCGCTGGGGTATCAGCCAGACGAGCTTGTACATTCTCTCCTTTTCGAAAGAAAAGGCCAGCACGCTCACGAATACATCCACCAGCAGGAAGAGGCCGTAGAACAACGCTATCTTATGCATGCTCTGCGGATCGTGCCGGTTCCAGACCAGGCTCACAACCAGCATAAGATCAGCCAGGGGCGCCAGCAGGGGCAACAACAACTGGAACAGGAATATATTGGGAAGCGCCAGCATGCCCAAAGCACCGTAGCGGGGATTGAAACAGGCATCTTTGTTTTTCCAGAAAGCCTGCATGATGCCGTAGCTCCAGCGGAAGCGTTGCCGCAGAAACTGCGACAGGGTCTCGGGCGCTTCGGTAACGGCAACGGCTTCATTGCAATTGACAATGCGATATCCGTTGCGCAGCAGGCGGATGGTGAGGTCGCAGTCTTCGGCAAGAGTATCGGTGGTAAAACAGCCGGCATTCACCACGGCCTGTTTTTGGAAAGCACCTATGGCGCCGGGCACCACCGTAATGCCATTTACCAGGTCGAAGGCGCGGCGATCGAAGTTCTGCGCCGTAGTATATTCAATGCTTTGCCAGCGGGTGATCAGGTTGCGTTCATTACCCACTTTCACATTGCCGGCTACTGCCCCAACGGGTTTTTCGGCAGGCCGGAAGAAACAGGTGATCAGTTGCCGCACCGCATCGTGCCTGAGCTGGGTATCTGCGTCTATACATACCAGGTAGTCGCCCTTACTCTTCGTTATACCCAGGTTAAGGGCCGATGCCTTACCTCCGTTGGGTTTGGTGAGCACCTGCACGCGCGGGTCGTGACCGAAAGCGGTGCGCACCCGTGCGTAAGTGTCGTCTGCCGAACCATCATCGACAAATACAATTTCCAGGTTCGGATAATCCTGCTGCAACAAGGCACGCACGGTATTTACGGCATTCAGCGATTCGTTGTAAGCCGGCACCAGTATGCTTACCAGCGGCAGGGTGGCGGGCAATGCCGCAGGGGCCTTTTTACGGTTTCGCTGGATAAGGGCCATAATGCCCAGCAAGAGTATTCGCGCCAGCCCCAGCACAATGGCGGTCCAGAAGGCGCCCGTGAGGAACAACTGTGTCCAGTACCAGAAACGAACAAGCCCGATATTCAACGGCACCCATTGCTTCGGTGCGGGCGGCATAATGGCGGCTTTATCGGTATGCAGCAGGTTAGCCACCGTGGTAAACCCGATGTGCCTGCTTTTGAAATATGCAATGATGCGGGGCAGCGCCTGCACCGTGGCTTCGCGGTTACCGCCGGCGTCGTGCAGCAGAATGATCCCTTTGGCGGGGTTGGCTTCATATTGGTCGACCACTCGTTTATAAATGGAATCGGCGGTTACGCCCGTCTCCCAGTCGTTGGGATCAATACTTTCCCCCACGGTATAATAGTTCTTCTGCCGGCTGATGGCAATGGGCTTCAGCTCCACTTCACTGGTGGGTTCGGAATCAGCATTATACGGCGCGCGGAACAGCACGGTGCTGTGACCGGTCACCGCTTCGATCAGCAGCCGGGTGGTCTCCATTTCATTGATGGCCCGTTCCGTGCCGATGGCGGCAATATTGGGATGGGTGAAAGTATGATTGCCGATCTCATGTCCTTCCTGGTAAATACGTTTGAGCAGGGGCAGGTTCTTTTCCGCCTCCAGTCCGACCACAAAAAATACGGCAGGCACTTTTTCTCTCCGGAGAATGTCAAGGATCTTTGGCGTATAATCCGCATCGGGTCCGTCGTCGAAGCTCAATATCACCTGGTTGTTTACATTGCCGTATTTGCGTATCACATACCGGGTGGGTAACTGAAGATATTGCTCCTCGGCGATGAGCTGCTCGGTGCTGTCCACCTCAATATGCAGCAAACCGGGTTGCGGCGCCGTGATCACATTCAGCACTTCACCGTCGCCGATATAGTCGGGTGTTTGTACCGGCGTTTGCACTTTTTCCAGCCGGGCCATAGAAAAAGGATGTGCCTGCAGGCTGTCGTTGCCCAGGTTGCGGCTGTAGAATTTCCACAAGCGTTCATCTTCGCTGCCGAGGCGCCAAAGAGCTGTACCGGCCACCCCGTATTCATCGGCAAACCGCAGGGTATTGAAATTACCGGCGGCATCATTGAAGAATACCTGGTGCTGCCTTCCGTCACCGTCACTGTACCGGTAACTGTTGGAATAAGTGTGGTTGTCGAAATGGATCGTGGCTTTGTATTGCGCCGCATTGGCAAGCGCCTGCTGGTAAGTAACGGTAGTGGCTTCGGCGCCGTCAGACCAGTCGTATCCGTATCCCGCCACGCCCAGGATGATCTTGTCTGAGGGAATATCTGCCGCCGCTTCATCGAGCATTTTTTCGATCCACTGCTGGCTGCCCACCGCACCGGGGGTGCTGGTACTGAAATGTTCATCATAGGCCATCAGCACCATATAATCATTGCAGGCCGACAGCCGCTTATAGTTAAAGTCGCTGTTGCCGGCCATCACATCCTGCGTAACCAGCAGCCCCTTTGCGTGGAATTTTTGAAACAGCTCGTGCTGGAAGGCAATCAGCGGTTCGTCGCTTTGTTCTTTGAGCTCTTCAAAGTCGATGTTGATTCCCTGGAAATGATAGCGCTCCATCGCGTTCAGCAAATCGTTGATAAACCTTTCTTTTTTTGCCGGGTTGTGCAGCAGCCGGTGCAGCATATTTCCATCGAAAGTTCCTTCGCCCAGCGCATCGTTGACATTGCTCACCATCGGCAGTACCCGTATTTTGGCAGACCGCATCACGGCGAGCGCGCTGCTGTCGACCTTTACCTGCAGGGTATCGGTATCCGGATCAAGAAACATCCACTCGGGAAAAACCATATTCAGCTGATCGATGTTTTTCTGCAGCGAAAAAAATGCCTGCGGGTCCCAGTCCACGTAAAAAGCCGCACGTACCAGCCCCGACCCCATTCTGCGCCTGGCAGCCAGTTGGCTGTTTTTATAACGCGCCTGCAGGAAATCGTTAAAGCCTTTGTATTTCTTTAACTCTTTGGCAGAAAAAACCGGGGGCAAAGCGGGGTGTAATAAAGGGTGTGCTATGCTGTCGCCGCTTTGAAGGGCAGGCAACGGGGTGGAAATACCCTGGTATAAGGTGAGGATGGCTACCGGTATCATCAATATAACAATGAACAACACAAAGCGGGAAGCCCATTGAAAACGGCGCCACCGGCGTACTGAATCGGTGGCAAAAATCTGCTTATCGGCCATAACAAAGGTTTGACGATACAAAGCTGGTATAATATCACCATCCGACAGGGGCCTTGTCGCTCAACAGGCAAAAGCGGTCGGTAAAAAGCAACCCTGCATTCACCGACCGAAAAACCCGGATTGCCGATTCAAAGATCAAAACGGGCGATATGCCATCGTGTGGCGCAAAACCCTGCGGTAGTTTTAGGTCGACAAAAACATTAACCCGCTTTACAAAAGCATTCACCTTCTTAAAAGATATCAATATGAAAAGGTTAGTACTTCTTTCCGCCGCCCTGCTTGCCATAGCAGGCGCCAGCCAGGCCCAGACAACCGCTTCCTCAGGCGGAAAATCCACGCAGGCCGTTGCCGCAAACCAGCCATCGGCTAAAGTCAAAAAACAGGAAAGAAAAGAGATCCGTCAACTCGAAGGCAGGGAAGTTTCTTCTCTTTCGAAAAACAATTTCGCCTCCGACTTTCGCGATGCCACCAACGCCACCTGGACGCACGGGAAATATTTCGACGAAGTGACCTTCACCAGCAAGGGCGCAACCCTTACCGCCTACTACGACTATATGTCGAACCTGGTAGGCACCACCAGCGGCAAGCGCTTTACAGATCTGCCGGCCGCTGCGCAAAAGCAAATCAACAAACAATGGACCAGCAAAGGATATTCCGTTGACAAAGTGATCATGTTCGACGACAACGAAGAGAACGACACAGACATGATCCTGTACAATAACCCGTTCGATGACGCGGACAATTATTTTGTTGAGCTGCACAACAACAACCGGAAAATCATCCTCCAGTCAGACATGGAAGGTCTTGTAAGCTTCTTCAAAGAAGTAAACTAAGCGAACCTCCTATCCTGCGCATACGAAAAGCCGCCGGAGCGCAACCGGTGGCTTTTCGTATATATATGCAGTTATTTTTTTCCACCCAGCTTACGCACTACCAGCGGCAGGCTCAGCCCCTGCCCCAGCAACGACAGCAGCACCACCGCTATCGATAAGAAAATGATCTCATTGCGCATGGGAAAATCTTCCCCGCTTTCCAGCGCCACCGGCAGACCGAGCGCAATGGCGAGCGACACAATGCCCCGCATGCCCGACCACGTAATGATGAAGCTGGTGCGTGAGTCGAAAAGCGCCTCGGGACTGATGCGGCGTTTGCCCCGAAAAGCCTTTTGCAAATTGAATTGCTGCAGGAATACGCGGGCCATCCTGATCGCCAGCGCCGCAACGGTAATGACCAGCGCATAGCCGATAAAGGGCCATACATCTTCACCGTGCATCATTTTCAGGACAACGGGAAACTCAATACCTATCAGCAAAAAGATAAAGCCATTGAGCAGGAAAATAATAACGTCCCAGAAATTACGGGATTGCGCCTTTATTTTATCGGGGAATTTTTCGCGGCTCAGCCACGACATACCCAGGCCCAGCACTACTACGGCTATTACGCCCGATACACGAAAATGTTCTGCCACCAGGTAGGTGACAAAAGGCATCAGGAGCATCAGCCCGATGATGACCAGGTCGTTGTTGCGAAAAAAACGAAGCACCAATGCCAGCACCCTGGCCAGTATAAAACCTACGAGGAAGCCGCCACCCAATACCAGCAAAAACTGGAGAGCCGCTTTCCAGGTTACAAATGCCACACCGGCAACGGCAGATACCGCATAGCGGTATGCCACGAGGGCCGACGCATCGTTCACCAGGCTTTCACCTTCAAGAATGGTCACCGTGCTGTGCGGTAATCCCAGTCCGCGGGTAATGCCCACGGCAGCAACCGCATCGGTAGCGGAAAGAATGGAGCCCAGCACAAAAGCCAATGGCCAGGTCATACCCGGCACCAGGTAATAGGCAACCACCGCTATGCCCACAGTGGTGAGGAATACAAGCCCCACAGCCAGCGTACTGATGGTATTGATGTGGGTCCGGAAATCTTTGAACGAAATACTGAAGGCGGCATCGTACAAAAGCGGCGGCAGGAAAAGCAGCATGATGATTTCGGGGTTCAGCTCCACGGCAGGCATCTGCGGCATGAAGCCGATGGCCATTCCCACCAACAATAACAATACCGGTACAGGGATTTTGATTTTTTCTGCTAAACCCGATACCCCGATCATCAGGGCCATCAGTACCAGTATAAGCGTATAGTTGTCCATGTTATCGATTGACTGCAGCCGGCGGTCCGCTATGATTTGCAATATAAAGTTTAGTTTGCAGTACAATCACCGTGGCTGTTATATGGATATCGAAATCTTACTTCGTTTTTTGCTGGCGGCCCTCTGGGGCGGCATCGTAGGCGCCGAAAGAGAATACCATAGCAAGTCGGCCGGCTTTCGGACCATGATCATGATTTCGGTGGGCGCCTGTTTCTTTACCATCATTTCCCAGAAGCTGGGCGTCGATAACCCCGACCGGCTGGCAGCCGGCATTGTAACCGGTATCGGCTTCCTGGGAGCAGGCGTTATTTTCAGGGGCGACGGTCACGTTTCAGGCATTACCACGGCAGCCACCATCTGGACCGTCGCAGCCGTTGGAATGGGCATTGGCGCAGGATTCTATTTCGCATCCGGTTGCGCCAGTGTACTGGTGTTGGTTGTGCTGGCCATTCTGCCGGCTATCGAAAGAGGAATCGACCAACTGAATCTCTGGCGAGGCTATACGACAGTGACGGCGCCCGGAGAAACAACTGAGGCAGATATAAAAGAGGTATTGTCGCGCCATGGCCTGAGCTACTCTATCAGCAGCGAGTCGGTGAGCAGTGATCGCCACAGCATCACCTGGTTTGTACATGGCCGCCGGAGAAACCACGAGAATTTCGTGGCTGCTATGAAAAAAGACAGCCGGCTATTGCAGTTTTCTTACTAGGCGACCGGCAACAATGTTTACAGGTTTCCTTTCCTGAGCTCACTGACGGCATGCCCGGCAGCGCGGGCGGTGAGCGCCATAAAAGTGAGTGAGGGATTCTGGTTACCGGTAGAAGTCATACAGGCGCCATCAGTAACGAATACGTTTTTGCAGGCGTGCAACTGGTTCCATTTATTCAGTAAGGAGGTAGCCGGGTTCTTACCCATCCGAACGCCGCCCATTTCGTGAATATCCAGTCCCGGCGCCTGGTAAGGCGACGACTGTTCAATATCCTTGCAGCCCCCCTTCTCCAGCAGTTCCGCACCCTGGGTTAAAAAGTCTTTGGTCATCAGCCGGTCGTTTTCGGTATAATCAACTGACACCACGAGTTGCGGAATGCCCCAGGCATCTTTCTTATCGGCGCTTAACCGCACATGGTTCTCGAAACGCGGAATGGTTTCACCCTGGATACCCATTGAGATATTCCAGGGGCCGGCTTCTGTTTGCGCCTGTTTGAAATCGGCGCCGAGCGTATCATCACCGAAGCCGCGGCCACGTGCCGCGCTGAAATACATCATATAACCACGCTGGAAGCCGGCATCGGCCTTAAACACATTGCGGAAGGAAGGTATAAAAGCGGCGGTGGGCCGACGACCAAAATAGTAACCGTCGTCGAAGCCTTCATAAGAAGCGGTGATCTGCCCGATATAGTTGTGAAAGGCGATATAACGGCCCAGTAATCCGTTGTCGTTGCCCAGGCCGTTGGGAAAGCGGCTGGAAACGGAATTGAGTAAAATGAGGTTGGTATTGAGGCAGGCTGCATTCACGAAAATAATCCGTGCAAAATATTCTGTAGCCGCGCCGGTATTGCTGTCGATCACCCGAACACCGGTGGCCCTGGCTTTCTTCTCATCGTAGATGATCGAATGCACCACTTTCTCGGTAGCAATCGTAAGATGGCCGGTTTTCTCCGCCCAGGGAAGGGTAGATGAATTGGAACTGAAATAACCGCCGAAGGGACAGCCGCGTTCACACAAGCTTCTCGCCTGGCATTGGTTACGCCCCTGCTGATGGTGAACAGCGGTCGGCTTGGTGAGGTGGGCGCAACGTCCTATGATCACCTGGCGATCGCGGTAGGCGTTTTTCACCCGCTGCTGTATGTGTTTCTCCACGCAGTTCAGTTCCCAGGGAGGAAGGAATTCACCATCGGGTAAATTGATGATACCGTCTTTGTTGCCGCTGATGCCAGCGAAGCGCTCTACATGGCTGTACCAGGGAGCCAGCTCTTCGTAGCTGATCGGCCATTCAACGGCAAATCCGTCGCGTGCGGGCCCTTCAAATTCGAACCGGCTCCATCGCTGGGTTTGCCGCGCCCACAACAACGACTTGCCGCCCACCTGGTATCCCCTGATCCAGTCGAACGGTTTTTCCTGCACATAAGGGTGATCGTTGTCCTTCACAAAAAAATGTTCGGTGGCCTCGCCGAAAGCATAACAGCGCGCTACCACCGGGTTGTCTGCCAGCGTTTTCTCCGGGAGAACGCCACGATGGGTAAAGTTCCACGGGTGCAGCGTGGCCGTCGGATAATCTTTCAGATGCGTTACCATGCGGCCGCGCTCCACCACCAGGGTTTTGAGCCCGGCATCGCACAGCTCTTTGGCGGCCCATCCGCCGCTGATGCCGCTGCCGATCACGATTGCATCGAAAGTATTGTCTGCCATGCTGCGCAATTGATTGTTGCCGGCAATGTACAAATTTGAGCAGACAGTAACACGCTACTGCGCCGTAGCCTTTATAAAGCGATAAAAACGGATGCCGTGCCAGACGACGCTGCCCGCGAGCAGGAGGCAAACAAGCGAGAACACCAGCAACCTGGGCCAACTGCCGGTAATATCATGCTCCGTCATTTTAACCACCAGCACAAAAGCGATAAACAGGTGCAGGCAGAAAACGATGATACGAAAGAGAACACGGGTGCTTCCCATGGCAGTTGGAGGTTTTGCCGGAATAGACGCAGCGGGCGTTTTAACAGTTGCATACCGATTTCAGCTAATTTTGCCGGTCAGTAAACATTGAATCATGCTCAGGAGAGTGGTAATAACAGGGCTCGGCGTGGTATCGCCCAATGGATCAGACGTACAGACATTTTGGGGAAATATCCGGGAAGGTCGTTCTGCGATAGACCGGATCACCCGTTTCGACTGCAGCCTTTTCCGCACCCGGATTGGCAGCGAAATAAAGAATTTCGATCCATCGGTATTGCTCGATCGCAACACGATCAAGCGTACCGATGTCTTTACGCAGTATGCGCTTTTATGCGCGGCACAGGCGATCAAAGATTCGGGGTTTGATATTGCGTCCATGGATCCCTTTGAGGTGGGTGTTATCTGGGGCACAGGGCAGGGCGGTATGGAAACCTATGAAGAGCAGGTGACCGAGTTCGTGCGGGGCGACGGGCACCCGCGTTTCAGCCCGTTCCTGATTCCCAAATTCCTGCCCAATATGGCCGCAGGGTTTATCTCCATCATGAACGGGTTCATGGGCATTAACTACACGACCATTTCCGCCTGCGCTACATCGAATTCAGCCATCATGGATGCATTCAATTATATACGGCTGGGCAAGGCGAAGATCATTGTTACCGGCGGATCGGAGGCGCCGATCACACCTGCATCATTCGGCGGGTTCAGCGCCATGAAGGCAATGAGCCACCGGAACGACGAGCCGCAACTGGCGTCGCGGCCTTTCGATATTCATCGCGACGGATTTGTAATGGGCGAAGGAGCGGGCGCCCTGGTGCTGGAAGAATTTGACCACGCCGTGCAACGCGGCGCCACCATCTATGGCGAAATCGGCGGCGCTGCCATGACAGCCGACGCCTATCACATGACAGCCACGCATCCCGAAGGAAAAGGCGCCGTGCAGGCCATGCGGCTGGCCCTTCGCGAAGCCGGCGTAAATACGGGTGAGCTTGACTACCTGAATCCGCATGCCACCTCCACGCCGGTGGGTGATCTCTCCGAAACAAAAGCGATCGCCGCTTTATTAGGCAGCGCCGATAACCAGCTACTGATCAGCGCCACCAAATCGGTAACAGGCCACCTGCTTGGCGCGGCGGGCGCTGTTGAAGCCATCATTACCCTGATGGCCATGAGAGATAATACAGTGCCGCCCACTATCAACACCACCGAGCTCGACCCCGGCATTCCCGGTAACCTGCACATTGTTACCGGAAGCGCCCGCGAAAAAAAGATCCGCGTGGCGCTCAGCAATACCTTCGGCTTCGGTGGGCATAACGCCACTGTTGTATTCAAAAAAGTGTAATCATGTCGCCTGTGCCCGATCGGCTGTATTCTGCGAAGTTTGTTTTGCTCTGCACAAGCTCTTTTTTGTTTTCTTCCAGCTTCAACATGCTTATACCCGAATTGCCGGCGTACCTGAGCAGCATGGGTGGCGCTTCGTATAAAGGGCTGATCATTGCGCTCTTCACCATTACAGCGGGTATTTCGCGGCCTTTCAGTGGCAAGCTGACCGATACCATCGGCCGTGTGCCGGTCATGGCAATCGGGTCGCTCGTCTGTTTCGTATGCGGGTTCTTATATCCCGTCATTCATACGGTAGCCGGCTTTCTTTTTCTGCGCCTGTTTCATGGCTTCTCCACCGGCTTCAAGCCAACCGCCACCGCCGCCTATATTGCCGATATCATACCCCGGCACCGCTGGGGCGAGGCCATGGGTATTCATGGCATTTGCTTCAGCACCGGCATGGCTATTGGCCCCGCGCTGGGCAGCCTGATAACCGCCAGCCATTCGATCAATATGTTGTTTTACACTTCTTCTCTGTTTGCGCTGATGTCGATCGTGATTTTGCTGAACCTGAAAGAAACCCATCCGGAGAAACAGCGTTTTCAGATGTCGCACCTGCGCATCGGCTGGCATGAGATCATCGACCCCCAGGTGCTGCCCGCGGCGATTACCACCTTTGTCGGTTATCTGTCATACGGTGTGGTACTGACCCTGATTCCCGACTGGGGCGCCTCGCTGGGTGTTAAGAACAAGGGAAGCTTCTTCATTTATTTTACGCTTGCCTCGCTGCTGATGCGATTTGTGGCCGGTAAGTTTTCAGACAAAAAAGGCAGGGTGCCAGTATTGAAAACCGCTTACCTTTTCCTGATAGGCGCATCGCTGCTGATTGCCTTTGCGGGCAACCCGCTGCTACTTACGGCGGGCGCGCTGGTATATGGCATCGCTACCGGTTTGTTTTCTCCGGCGGTGTCGGCATGGACGGCCGATCTGAGCAGGCCCGACCAGCGCGGTAAAGCGATGGCCACCATGTATATATCGCTGGAAGCGGGCATCGGCCTGGGAGCGGCCTTATCGGGCTGGGCCTTTGCCGATCACCTGCAAAGGGTACCGGCCATTTTTATCACTACCGCTGTTGCCACAGCCGCGGGACTTATTTACCTGCTTTTCTACCCTTCAAAAAAGCGGCAAATGCCGCTGGCTGGTCGGTATTGATATAATCGGCACCCGCATCGAGCAAAGTACGCCAGCAGGCTGCCACGTCGGGAGCATTCCAGAACCTCACTTTTTTCTGGCGGTTATGCGCCGCGCTGATCAGCGAGTCCACGCGGTGTGCGTCGGCAGGCTGCATCGGGCCGATGCCATTCCAGGTAGACCAGTCGCGGAAATCAGTGCTTATCATCGGTATCCGCGCCCATTCGGCCTCGGTATATTTCTGACCGAACAGCCCGTCGAACCAGATATAAGCAGGATATGCCCTGAAGTTTTCGGGGGAAGGCCGGTTGCCCGAAATCACGATGCGGAGTTTTTTACTACCGGTCAGCGCAGGGTATTCTTTTAGCAGTTCGACCAGGGCGGCCAGCGTGGATTTTGTATCTGATTTAATATCGATCATCAATTGCAGCGACCGCGTGCTGTCGGCATAAGGAAACCCCTTGAACCATTTGACAATTTCATTCAGGGGGAGAAGGTATAAAGAATCGAGTTGCTTTTTGGCCGCCAGTTCCGGCTCGCCGTGTGCCACCAGCAGCACACCATCTACCAGGTGCACGTCTGCCTCGATGGAACCAAAGCCCTGTTGCCAGGCTGCGGTAAAAGGCGCCGGCTGCCGGTAGTCGTTGTGTGAATGGCCCTGCGGACTATACACCGTATTCACCTGTGCCGGCGTGGTTAACCAGCAAAGGCAAAGCAGGAAAAAAGGAACCAGCAGCTTATACATTATCGGAGCCTTACGTATTTTTCGGTGTTGATGCGGTCGATACCCGCACTCTCAATTTTTTCACGGCCGGTCTGAATAAGCGTGTCGTTGCGGATGGTAATGGTAAAGCTGAAGTCATGCCCTTCCCACTCCCTGTCGTTGCAATATTCGAGGTGCTCGGTGTACTGGTTGCCTTTTAGCGTATAACGGCCGCCTCCGCTTGAATACAGGGGTTGCGCGCCTTTTCCTTTTTCCATATCGTGCAGGAAAAAAGCAAAGTGGGTGCTGTTGATCACTTTGATAAATGATTTCCCCGTGGTGTAGTCGGTTGTTTCAATGTCTTTTCCCGATTCGAGGGTGCCGCTGATCAGCTTCCAGGTGCCGGTAATGGGCAGGGGCTTCCCGGCAGTGTGGGGTGAAAAGATCGCCAGCAACAGCAGGTGGGTAATGGCTAGTATATTCATCGGTATGCTTTATTGTATGTTTATTTCTTCGTCGAGATAATTGTCGCGCGCATTGGCGGCAACCTGGAAATGATATTTGCCTTTCGGCACATACCACTTTCGTTGCGCCTCATCCCATTGCTGCAATTGGGAAGTATTGAGCCTAAAGGTCATTTCGCGCGTTTCGCCGGCGGGAACAAATACCTTTTGAAAGCAGCGCAATTCTTTAACCGGCATGCCCGGCCGGTTGCCCGCCGACACATACAGTTGCAGGGTTTCGGCAGCGTCATGCGTACCGGTGTTCTTCAGGGCCACCACCGCTTCCCAGGCACCGTTCCTGAACACCGGTTTGCTGATCCAGCGGCAGTCGAACTGCGAATAACTCAGGCCATACCCGAAAGGATACAGGGGCTTGCCCCTGAAATAGCGATAGGTACGCCCTTCCAGGGCATAGCTTTCATACGGCGGAAGATCGTCGAGCGATTTGTAAAATGTAACCGGCAACCGGCCCGAGGGCGCCTGCTTACCGTATAACACGTCTGCGATGGCATTGCCGCCCTGGTCGCCAGGGTACCATGCCATCAGTATGGCATCGGCATAAGGCTCTACCGAGCTGATATCGATGGCGCTACCTGCATTGATCACCAGCACCAGGGGTGTTTTTGTTCCTTTTCTCAGGGCTTTCAGGTAAGCCACGTGCGCGGCAGGCAGTTGCAGGTGCTTGCGGTCGGCGCCATTCTCTGCAAGGAAAGCATCCCCCTCCTCACCTTCATATACGGCGGTGAGCCCCAGCACCGCGATGGTGATATTGGCATTGCCCGCGGCCCAGATGCCGCCGAAACGGCTAGTATCGGCATAATCGCATCCCATATCGTATTCCACGCGTATGCCCGGCCCCACAGCGGCGGTGATGCCTTCGACTACATTCACCCCTTTGTCGCTTACGCCGTGGTAGCTGCCCAGCAATGCATCGATCGATCCTGCATTGGGGCCAACGATCATCACCGCAGGGTAGTCTTCTTTGCGTAAAGGCAGCAGGTTATTATTGTTCTTCAGCAGCACCATGCTTTCTGCCGCCATCTTACGGTTAAGGGAACGGTGATAGTCGTTGCTGATGCTATCAGCCGTATAGGCATCATACTTCGACCATCCAACCGGGTCAAAGAAACCAAGCTTCATTTGTGTGCGAAAAGCAGGCGCCAGGGCGCTGTCGATGTCTTTTACCGTCAGCAGCTTTTTATCGAGCGCCTCTTTAACGTGCCGTTGCAGCACGGAACCGCATTCGAGGCTGATGCCCGCTTTAACAGCCGCTGCTGCGGTGGTAACGGGGTCGGGATAGGTTTTATGCTGGGTATAGATATCATCGAGGGCGCCGCAGTCGGTGACTATATGCCCGCCGAACTTCCATTCCTTGCGCAATATCTGCTGCATAAGCGAACTGCTGGTGCAGCAGGGCTCGCCGTTCAGGCGGTTATAAGCGCACATCACGGCTTCCACGCCATTATTCACCAATTGGTGGAACGCATACAAATAAGTTTCACGCAACTCTTTTTCGGAAACGACCGCATTAAAGGCATGCCGTCCTTTTTCGGGGCCGCTATGCACTGCGAGGTGTTTGGCGGCGGCGGCTGTTTTCAGGTGCAGCAGGTCATTTCCCTGTAAACCTTTAACGAAGGCAGTTCCCATGGCGGCGGTAAGAAAAGGGTCTTCGCCATAGGTTTCCTGTCCGCGACCCCACCGCGGATCACGAAACAGGTTGATATTGGGCGACCAGAAGGTGAGTCCCATATATTGCAGGTGCCGCCCCTGGGCCCTTGCCAGGTTGTACTTCGCGCGTGCTTCGGTCGAGATCGCATCGGCGCACTGCTGCAGGAGGTCGGGATTGAAGCTGGCGGCCAGGGCGATGGCCTGCGGAAACACGGTGGCATTACCTGCGCGTGCCACCCCGTGCAATGCCTCATTCCACCAGTTATAGGCCGGTATACCCAAGCGTTCTACCGCCGTTGCTTCGTGGCCCAGGAGGCCGATCTTTTCATTGATGGTAAGCTGCCCAAGCAGGTCGTTCACCCGCAGATCGATGCGCGCCTTCGGGTCGCGGAAGAGCGGAGCAACAGACTGGGCAGCCAATTGGGTGCCGATGAAGAAAGCGCCGGCAAAAAAAAGAACAGGCAGTTTCGGCATAATATATAAACTGAAAGGGCAAGATAAATAAAGGCAGGCAACCCCGGCGGTTCTTTTTACATTTATCAAAGAAAACAGCGTATGATCAGGAACTACCTGTTGCTGGGCTGGCGAAACGCCCGCAAGCACCGCTTGTTGTCTCTTATCCAATTGCTGGGCCTGAGTGGCGGTCTTGCCGCCTGTTTGCTGATAGGTATTTATATCGCTCACGAAAAGAGTTACGACCAATACAACCGGCATGCCGGCCGCATCGCGCGGGTCACCCAGGTACTGGGCATGCCCGATAAGCAAATGGCCATTGCGCGGGTGGCTACCCCCCTGCTGCCTGCACTCTTACGGTATCCTGAGGTAGAGGCAGTAGCAGGCATACGCCCATTGACAGCTACCGTTAGTAAGAACCAACAACTGTTTACGGAAGAGAACTTTCATTACAGCGACAGCAGCCTGTTCAGGGTTTTTGATTTCAATTTTATAGCGGGCGACCGGCGGGCGCTCGACCGGCCCGATGCCATCGCCCTCAGCGCATCCACCGCCCGGAAATATTTCGGCAGCACCGCTGCCGTGGGACAAATACTGATCTGCAACAGGAAAAACTATACGATAACGGCTGTATTTGACGACCGCCCGGTTAACAGCGATATTACCATCGACGCCCTGCTGTCGGGTAATTTTTCCAAAGAACAGTCGTGGATAGACGACATGCCCTATTTCTGCTTCGTACTCTTTTCACGGAGCACGAACAGCCAGGCATTTGCCGGAAAGATAACGAAAGACATTGCTCCCCTTCCGCTGGCGGAACTGAAATCGATGGGCGCCATCAACTGGAATGTTTCGTTTGAGGTGGAACCGCTGGAGAAAGTTCATTTCAGCGCTTCCAAAGAGATGGATACACCGAAAGGGAACAGCACTTACCTGCCCGTACTGGGCCTGCTGGCGGTGTTGATACTGCTGATCGCGCTGGCCAATTATGTCAACTTCTCCATCACCAAATCAACGGAACGGGCGCGGGAGGTAGGTGTCAGAAAGGCGGCAGGCGCCCCGGCAAGAATGCTTATTGGCCAGTTCATGGTTGAATCGCTGGTGCTTATCTGTATCGCGTGGCTGTTGGCCATACTGCTGTTGGCGGCCGTCATTCCGTTAGTCAATCATTTGCTGCAAATACATATCATCTTTACCATTGCCAATACGGCCGGGTATATCCTTGCTGCACTGGCGGCCAGCCTGCTGCTGGGCGGGCTCTACCCCGCTGTTGTGCTGGCCCGCTACCAGCCGGCCATCGTGCTTCAAGGAAGCTGGAAAAACAGCGCCTCGGGTTTGCTTTTGCGGAAATCATTGCTGCTGCTTCAATGTACGGTAGCCGGCGGGTTGCTTTTCTGTACTCTGATCATGTATAAGCAGACAAGATTTCTGCAGCATACCGACCCCGGTTACCGGTCGGCCGATTTGCTGCAAATATTTGTTCCGAACGACTCCACCCATCTTTCCGCCATAAAAGCCTTTCGGGAAGCGTTGGCAGCACGGTCTTTTACCAGCGCTGTTTCCACCAGCGGTATCGCTTATGAAACCCAGGCATTCGGCAGTTCCATCCTGGAAAAAGAAGAAGGCGGCAGAATGGAAGTACCGATCCGTTTCCTGGCAATAGACCCCGCATTCCTGTCGGCCTATGCGATCCCGCTGGTGGCAGGGCGGGCCTTTTCAGGTTCGGTTGCCGGCGACAAAGGAGGCGCATTCATGGTCAATGAAGAATTGGTCAGGCGCATGGGCTGGACGCATCCGGTGGGCATGAGATCATACGACGACAAGGGAAATGAGCAGTTGCTGATCGGGGTGGTCAAAGATTTTCATTTCGAGTCGATGCACAATAAGATCGAGCCGCTGATGATGACTTACAGCGATCAGCAATCGCCTGTTATCACTGCGCAGGTACAGTCGGGGTCGCTGCCGGCGATACAAAAATTATACGGGCAGTATATCAATGATATTCCTTTCAGACATCAGTATGTAACTGATATGATCGCGGGGCAGTATGCGCCCGACCGGAAAGCTGCTTCCGTTTTCAATGCATTTACCCTGATGGCGCTGTTCCTCGCCTGCCTTGGGTTATACGGCATGACCAGCCTCGTATTGCGACAACGCACCCGCGAGATCGGTATCCGCAAGTTGCTGGGCGCCGGCCAATGGCAGCTTGCCCGCTTGTTATCCGGCGGCTTTTTGCAGATCGTATCACTGGCCCTGGTTATCGGGTTACCGGTTTGTTATTTCCTGATGAACAGGTGGCTGACGGGTTATGCCTATCATGTGCAGGTGCAATGGACGGATTTCCTGTTGCCTGCTGTAGGCATGGTTTTACTTACGCTGGTAGTTACCGGTAAAGAAGTTGGACGAGCGCTGGGTGTAAACGTGGCGGAGAGTATTCGTTGAACGAGGGCATGTTGCTGCCATATACCGGTATACCGGTTATTCTTTATACACCATTGCCGAAGGAAGCATTTGCAAAAACGGGAGCGCTTCTGCATACTTCAGTTCGTCATATTCCAAACCCAGCCTCCTGATATTACTGTAATAGGCTTGGTGTTGTTCATAGTAGTTTTTCTCGCTTTGCAAAAACCAGGCATTCATACCAAGTTTCTGTGCCAAAAACCATTTTTCCAATAACCGTGCTATTCTGCCGTTACCATCTTCAAACGGATGGATTTTTACAGACACCAGGTGCAACAGCGAAGCAAAAAAGAAAACCTCGTCAAATGACAAATCATCTGCCAATAATATCCCGATGTCGGCATACAATTTTTCCATTTCGGTTTTCACTTTTTCGGGCTACTTTACACCCAGTTGCTGCCGCCCTTCGGCGGTAAGTCTTTCAAAACTCCAGGGGGGGTCGAAGGTTAGTTGAATATCTATCACTTTCCCGGGAAAGCTGGCCTCCAGTGCATTTTTCACACCTGTAGTGATGGCTTCGCCCATCGGGCAGTGCGGTGTGGAGAGCGTCATGGTGACCCGGATATGATCGTCGGGCGGAAACTCAATATGGTAGATCAGCCCCAGGTCAACCACATTCACAAAAAGCTCGGGGTCTATCACATTGTACAGCGCATTTTGCGCCTGCATAACCTCGTTGACATGTGTATGGGTAAGATCGATATTCATTCCAGCGTTTTTGTTTTGTGCAGCAGGGTCTTGAACACATTGATGTTATACAGCAGGGCAACGATAAGCCAGATTACCAGCGACAGCCGGATCAGCAGCAGGCTGTCGAGTATCAATGCCAGGGCCAACGACAACAAAGCTACTACAAAAGCCGGCAGTTGCCATTCAACCATTTTTTCATTGTACAGGTGTTTGGGCAGCGGTACTTTTACCTTACCGGACAGGTGCTTGTAGTGACCATTCCAGACAATAAAAGGAAGTGTTTTAAATGATTTTCCCAGAATAATCCCGGTTATCCAGCCCAGGAAAATAAAGCTGCCGTAGAGCATGGCCCAGCGGCTTCCCTGTGCGTACAATACCCAGGGCAAGAGCGCAAACGCGATAAGCAGGCAGCAAAACGAAAAGGCAGTATGCTTCATCATTACATCCACCTTTTTGCGCAGCCTGCTTTTGTAGGCGGCCCATAAGTACCGCATCCAGCACAATACGCCTGCCAATACCAGCACACCGTAGAGCAGCGAACGGCCGCCCACCCCATTCAGGTATCCGTCGGCGAGAAACAACAACAGCCCCGCATTTTGAAACAGGCAGGCATACTTCAGCCATTTTTCTTCTCCTGCTTTGCCCAGCAGGAACATGGGTACCAGTTTGGCGCTTACACCGGTTATCAGTTGTAAAAACCAGCCGGCGATACCGGCATGCGCGTGCAGCTTCAGTATGTCGAGATGACTACGGGTAAAAAAAGGAAATGCCAGGTTGACGGCCAGCAGCAGGCCGACAACCACTGTAAATAACAACCAGAGCGATGACAACGCGATGAGCATTTTTTGCACGGAGTACCGGGTGCAGATTCGGCTGGTGAGTAATACATTTATCACAAACAACAACACCGACACCACTACCAGGGCGCCACCCGTAATCATCAGCCACCCGGTGCGCATATCCCAGAAAGAGAACACGAACAGGGCAATGCCTGTGGTGAGTGTGTACCAGCAAAACGATGCCATTCTTTCACTGTAAAGATCCTGCTCGCAGATAACAGGCAATAATTGATGCGCGGCTCCGAAAATGACCATCGTGCCCCAGCCCAGGGCTGCGGTATGCACGATGCTAAGCAGGTGCGGATTGAAAAAATGGGTTTGCAGGCTCTGCGGGCTAACGAGCAGTAATACGCAAAGCGCCAAAAAGGCCAGCGCGCCGGTCGCATAAAACGGCAGCACGGCATCATTGGCGGGCGCTTTTGCAATATTGACATCAGCCATTGGGCTTAAATATAACCATCTTCACATTGCCTTCGTCTACATTGCTGATATGCACTTCCAGCTCTTTGTCGGCCAGCACTTCCAGCAAATAGACCGGTACCCGCTTGTGGTGAATGTACAGCATACCGGCGGCGGGCAGGGTTTCCAGCTCGGCCAGGATGGCCTGCATAGGCCCGGGCATTTCCAGGGCACGCACATCTATCTCTCTCCGGTTTTCAGGAGAAAAACGCGCGCATACCTGCCCGAAAGCTGCGGGGTCGTCCATGATCACCTTTCCTTTTTCCGTATGTACCGTAGCTGTCGTCTTTTTCCCTTTCAGGAAGAAGGTGTGGAACTCGCTGGCCGATATTGTTTTCACATAACTCGCTTCTGCTTTCTCTTTCTCCAGCAGATGGATAAGTGGTGTGGGAATAAAAGAATTGACAATGCAGAAGATGCCGCCGGCCGGTACGGATTTAAACCGGTGCAGTATCTCCTTCAGCGGATCGGTTCCTTCTTCGATAATGGGCCGCACATCGTACACGATAATGCTGCCATGGTCGGCTTTTGTCAGCCAGGCAGGTTCCTGCTGCGCGCCGGCCACTTTTTCTTTGACAGCCGAGTACCTGTAACCCAGTGGCGCCAGCGCTTTCGCAATCGCTTCAGTGGTGGTGCCGCCCATTTTCGCCGCTTCCGAGAGGGTAACGCGCGAAGCCATTATCTTTCTGAGCAACGGGTTCTTAAGCCGCTCCAGCGGTTTTGCCACGGCAGCGATCGCGTCTATGCTCGCTTTATCGGCCTTGATGATCGCCGAAATTTTGGTATTATTATTTATCTCCATCGACTGCATTTTATATGGTTAAACGGCTTGCGCTTCCACCTGCTTCAGCGCTTTGGGGAAAAGGATATTGTTTTCGAGGTGAATATGACGCTGCAAATCATCTTCAAATTCTTTCATTTTAGCGAAAAGATAGTTGTACGAGTTGCAGGCATCTTCGGGTAAAGCATAGTTACCGGTCAGCTTCCGGAAGAAACCCAGGTCTTCTCCGGCAACCGAATGCTCCTTCTGCAACATCAATATCCGCTGTCGCAGAGAATCCGTTGCTGCAGAGGCCATATCAGCGCCTTTGGCAAATGCGTCTTTAATGGCAGGGAATAATTCCATTTCTTCTTTTTCCAGGTGCGCCAGCAGGTCGTCGGCAAAATGCGCCAGGCTTCTCGACAGCTTTTTCAGCTCCGGGTGCTCTTCGCCATGACGCTGCGCCACTTTAACGGCCATGGCGCAAATGCTGCCGAGCGTCTCTTTTACATAGCGGTGGTGCGTGTTGACAATATAGTCTATCAGGAAACCCGGCTCCCATTTGTCGTAGTCTTGCGAGGGCGAAACCGGCGTTTTATCGGCTGCCTCCAACGCTGCTTTCAATTCAACTTCGTTTACGCCCGCTTCTTTGCTGGCTTCCTTCAGTGTTTTATTACCTCCACAGCAAAAGTCGATGCCTCTTGCTTTCAGTATCTCTGCCTTCCTGATATCGCGTGCCGCGATGGCACCCACTGTTTCTTCATCGCCACCCGCAGCCAGGCGGGTTATCTTTATTACAAACCAGGTGGGGCCTTTCTCCAGGTACTCCCAGGTAAAAATATTACCCCGCTCGCCCAGCAGCTCGTAGTACAGGGGCTTGGGGTCGTGGTCGTTCTCAATGATCAGCTCCTCGCCGGCCCCGAGCGCGTCAAAATGTGTAAAGATCGTAGGATGCTTAAGACGTGGTTCAATCTTCGTTACGTCGAGCGATGTTACAGTTGCCATATAAATACATTTTACGTTTATAATTAGCTGTTGTCTTCTTCCAGTATTACCCGAACACCTTGCAGCTTTTCGTTGATCAGCACCTGGCACGACAGCCGCTGGTGGTTTCCGCTGATGCCGTTTTTGACGAGGGTGGCCTCTTCATTTCCCACCCGTTCATGCAATGCATTGTCTTCGTTTCCTTCCAGCTTCACCAGGCAGGTAGCGCATCTTCCCTGGCCACCGCACTCTCCGAAATAATCGAAACAAAACCTGTCTTTCAGCAGTACCATCAGGTTACGGTACGACCTGACAGGTGTGACTATCTGGCTTTCAACGCCATTCTCTATCACGGTAAACGATATGCTGGTTTGTTCAGGCATCGGCGATCAATTAATTAGGCGCCATATTCAAATAGCTGATGAGATAATACATGCCCCAGCCGAAAAAAAGGATCAGTAATATCCATATCCAGGTAGGCACGCTTTGCGGTGTTTCGCTGCCAGTAATGTAAAATTTTTCGGTATCGCCCTTGCTATAAGCGTTTACCATAATGGGTACGATACCGTCGATCACTGCATTTTCGGCAATGCCTTCCACACTGATATCAGGCCCGTTGCGCACTTCAAAGGGAATGACCCGCAATCCTTCTTTTCCGGTGCTGTCTTTACTGATGACCTTAAGCGTGTGCTTTCCGTCGATCAGCTTGCGCGTGTCAAGCTCAAAATGAACGGGTGCTTTCAGCCGGGCGATGGGCGCCGGCTCGTTGTCGACAAAAAGCAGAATTTCGCTATAATCCATCTTCCGGTATATTTAAGACCAAACGTTTTATATGGGTACCCGACTGCTCACCGGGCCGAAGCAGGAATTTCACCGAATACCAGGTGGTGAAAGCCACCACCACAGCGATGGCCGCCACGATCACATAGTCCCATTCGCTTTGCGGACCGGCGCCATGCGTGATGCCCCTGAAAATTTTCGGCTGCTGCTTTTCGCAAAGCGGACAGGCCATGACGCTTAGACCGTAGCCCGATAATGCCGCCAGTAGAAAAAATGCCCGTTTCATGTTTACTGTTCTTTAGGTTGTAACTGAATAAGCGCTACTATCTTCTTCACATCGTCGACCGATACCGGCTTTGCATTGTTTCCCCAACTGCTGCGCTCATGGTTAATGATGGCGGCGATCTCGTCGGGCTGCAGATCGGCATTGGTACCTACGGCGGGCATGGGGCCAAAGCCTTCGCTTACCCGACCGGAATAACCATTAAGAATGATCTCCACGAAAACGCCGATACTGTCGGCCAGTACGATCTTACTTCCCTTTAAGGGCGGAAAAGCACCGGTCAATCCCTCGCCATTCGGCTGGTGGCAGCTCTGGCAATGCATCGCGTACAATTCGCCTCCATCTGCCGCAGCGGTACCACCTGCCGCGCCGGCGCTGTCCATTTGTTTGCGGCGATACAGGAAATCGGGAGACGGCATGCCATCGGGCAGCTTCACCTGCCTGAGCGACTGCAGGTAAGCGACCAGTTGCAGCGCCTCTTTTTTTGCCACCACCTTGCCCGTTGCACCCTGTAGAAATTCCGCGGGCACATTTACCACCACATCGCCTTTAGCCGGTTCTTTTTTGATCTCGAACAGCCAGGGATAGGCCGGCATGATGCTTTCTTTCACCAGTATTCTCGGGTTGAAAAAATGCGTCAGGTTCCAGGCCTGGTTCCCCTGCCGGTTACCGACATCCGTCAAATCGGGGCCGGTACGTTCGGTGCCCATCAGGGTGGCTGTATTGCGCCAGAGATCGGTTCGTTTGATACCTGCATAGTCGGCCGCGACGCCCGGGCGTTGTCCCCACATTTTGTCCATATCCACATTGCGTACCTGCTGCGTATGACAAGCAACACATCCGTTGGCGATAAATACATTTTTGCCCGCAATGGCATCTGCGCTTAAAGGAACGGCACCCGGCAGGGGCCTGTTTATTTTTTCGTTGTTCATTGCCGGAACAATGGCCACCAGCAGGGTAAGCCCAACAAAGAGCAGCAGCGCTGCTGAAAACAGTATCTTATGATCGTCAAACCATTTCATTGATTACTCGTTTTTTCATCTGTGCCAAGTCTTTCCTGCAGCACCTGTATCAGCTTCTCATTTACATCTGTCACATTTCGGGCAGGCATCATCTTATAGAGATTGTAGGCAAAGAATAAATGGGAGGTCCACATCAGCGAGCCGCCGATCGCCCGCCACAGCCAGTGCGGCTTCATCATCACCACGCTGTCGATAAACGGCTTCCCTTCCATCCATAACAGTCCGCGGAGCGTACTACCGTACATCAACGGTACCGTGTAAAAAAGCAGCCCGATCAGCGCCAGCCAGAAATGGGCGCCCACCGTTACCTGCGGTGCTTCCTGCTGGGTGAACCGGGGCACGATGGTGTAGATGCAGGCCCACAGGAAAAAGCTGATGATGCCGTACATGGTGAGGTGCGAATGCGCCACGGTAAAATCGGTAAAATGCCAGATCAGGTTGGTGCTGCGGAAGGCCTCGGCGGTGCCTTGCAGGGAGCCGGTGAAATAGAATATTGTGCCGACCAGGAAGAAGGGCAATGTATAGCTGTCGTTCAGCTTGTACCAGCCGTTCTTAAATGTCATCAGGAAATTGGTAGTGCCTGCGATGACCGGTATGACCATGCCGGCGCTGCCGAAGATGGCCACGGTTTGCAGCCACCAGGGGATGGAGCTGAATACGAAGTGGTGTGTACCAATCAGTGTATAAAAAAGTATCTGCGTCCAGAAGGCCAAAATACCCAGGCTATACGAATAGATCGGCTTATTGAGCTGCTGCGGCAGGTAATAATATACCAGGCCCAGGGTGAAAAGCATAAACCACATACCCACACCCTGGTGCATATAATATCCCTGTATGATCGTTTCGCCCAGTCCGTTTTGCCAGCTTGGCCAGTATGCGGTGATGGCAATGACCAGGCAAAACATCAGGGCCGCAACGATATACCAGTTGGCGATGTATATCTCCTTGGTTTTCCGGCGGGCGATGGTTCGCAGGAAATTGTACAGGGTAAGCGCCAGGGCCACGGCAAAGGGCAGCATCACGGGCCATATATACTCACGGTATTCGCCGCCGCCGTTGTTGATACCTGCCATCAGCGTAATGCTGCCGATAACCACGGTGGCGTTGATCAGTATCAATGAATACCAGCCCAGTTTAAAACTGAATATCTTTCCGTTTCCCACCCTTGGCACCACATAATAGCCCAGGCCGATCATGCCCAGCGACGCCCATCCCCAGAATACGGCATTGGTGTGTACGGGTCGCAGGCGGCCAAAGCTCAGCCAGCTCAAATGGTCTGCATCGGGCGCTACAAATTTGACGCCTAGGTATTCGCCGATGGTGGTGCCTGCCAGCAGCCAGCAGGTGGCGGTTATGAGGTACCAGAGTACCAGCCGGCCCATACGCGGATCAACCGCAGTGCGCTGTGCGGCTTTTCTTTTCAGCGCTACAAAGGGCAAACCGGCTTCTTCATTTACGCGTAATAGTCCGCGGCTGTCGTCGGCTTCGGCGACGCCCGACAATTCGTTGTGGGTGAGCGAATATCCCGCCGCCTGTTGCTGGTGCCGTAATACCTGCGTGATCTTTTCCACCGGCTGCTGCTGCAGGTAGGCGGCCAGGGCTTGCGCTTTTTGATTGTTGCCGGCTGTACGGTAACGGTAGATCTCCTTTTTCACCCGGCCGATCAGCAAGGCGACGGCCGCCAGCACCGGTATCAGCAATAATGCGATGGTGATGAGAATACCGGTTTGCGAGAACAGTGGCGGGCGGGCGCCATCCTGGGCAACGGAGAAGAGCGGTAGCGCCATACAGAAAGCAGCTACCAGCAGGCCGTTTCTCTTTGACATGAGTTGTATCACCTGCTTTACCTGGCGATGATCCATCAAGCTGATCTGTTTGGTGAAAAAGGATTCGTCGCCCGGCTTCTTTGCCTGGGTGATGGCATCTCTGAGTTGCCGCGAGGCTTTATACAGGTAGAGTGCAGCCATCAAAACCAGCAATGCGATGGCGCAGGGTAGCAAAAAGGTAACAGCAGGTTCCATATTCTATATAATATATTAATACCTTTTTATCTTATTTACAGGTAAAAAATATCAATTTCGTTTCAGCATAATCACTTCATCGGGCCGCAATGCCTTGAACTGTTCCAGGGTGGCCGATTTATAAATCTTATACAGGGTGGCCCGGGCCTGCTTGTATTCGGCGTGAATGGGACAGGGCTTTTTTTCGGAACAGTAATCCAGCCCCACACCGCAACCCTTAAACATCTTGTCGCCGTCGATGGCTATTACAATATCGGCCAGCGACCGTTTCGCGTCTTTTTCATCGATATAGAAACCGCCGTAGCGCCCCTTCGACGACTGCAGGAACCCCTGTTTACTCAGTCCCTGTAATATCTTACCGACGAATAATTCCGGCGAGCTGATCTTCTCGGAAATTTCCTTGATGCTCACCATCTGCCCGTCTTTGGAATGCTGTGCGATATAGATCATGGCGCGGAGCGCATATTCGCAGGTTTTCGATAACATGGAGCGGTTTTCAGGACAAAGGTAGCTGAAAATTTAATTCAGACAAGTTTATCTGAATTAAATTTCCCCTGCCATGCACTGCTTCCCTTAGGCTCCCAGGGCCTTTTTTGCAAATTCAACGCATTTTGCCACTTCTTTTACACCGTCGGAGCCCGGCGGTATATTGTATTCAAGCTCGATAGTGGCCGGAAAAGCATATTTCGATTTCGACATAAGCTGCAGCACTTCTATAATCGGCGTATCGCCCTGGCCCCACGGAAGATTGGCGCCACCGTTCTCTTTGCTTTTCCGGTCCTTGAAATGAATGCTGTCAATACGATCATGCTTCGCTTTAATAAAAGGAATGGGATCAAATCCTGCAGCTATATAATGTCCCATATCCAAATTGACGGCATTATACCTGGACTCCCGAAGCGCATTGTCCCACAAATCAAACCGCTGCTGCAGATGACCATGGTAGCCGATGCATATTTTGTGCCGGCCTGCTATCTCAGCAAACCGTTTGGTTTGGGTATGATCTTCTGGAAATTCAACATTCACCTGGTTCGCCCCCAGGACCTTGGCTGCACGAAATGCATAATCAAATTCTGCATCGGTATTCGTTGCGTCAAATACGCGGGGTTTGAACCCGTAAATGCTGATACCCGCTTCCCTAAACATCTTCCTGACCTGCTTGTACTTCGTCATTGCCACCTTTGGCCTCCACTCGGCCATACTTTTCATATAAGACTGCCAGGCCTCATCCGTTTCTCTTGCTTTTGCAGAAACAAAGGGAGGAGATTTGGGTGCGCCTGCAAACTCCTCAACTGCATCGGCCATTAATTCTACTGCACTTACATTGCTTTCTTTGCAATACTGAATAATTTGTTCAATGTCACTATTACCAGGCATACTTCGAAACGAATAGGTAATTACACCAACTTGTACGCCTTTGAATATCGATTTCGGCTTACCAAAATCCTTAATATAAGCAGGACACCCAATGAACGACCTTTTCCCCAGAACCACTCCCGCGGTTGTCAATGTAGTTAGCTGCAAAAATTTTCGCCTGGTCTGATGCTGGCTCATAGAAAATATATTTTATTTTTTAGCTGGCTTAGCTTTTTCAGGTTTTTCAATAGTCTCTTTTCGAAACTCTATATCTTTTAGAGTAAGCAAGGGCTGATTCGGACCCGCCTTCGCGTTCTTAAATACAAGATACAGGTCAACCACGCCGATACTGTCCGAACCCAGGTCCACAAAAACATCCCTCTTTCCCCGCAACACAGATCTATTGAAAACCCCACTTGTATCCTCCGACACCTCAATCGGGACAGTGCCGAACAACTTTCCGTTCGGATTATTCTCCCGAACTTCGATAGTACCTCCACTATTGTTCTCGCGAATAGTTGCCGCTACCTCGAGCTTAAGCGACTTAATGCCTGTTAGATCTATCTTTGAAAAGCTTATAAACCCGTTGTGTCGCGGCTTTACCAATGCTTCTCCGGATGTTCCCAGTCTTCCATCGATGATAGCGTCAACTCCTTCTTTCCGATCGGCGCTTTTTACGGAAACTTTCGGATTAATCAATTTCTTCAACAAATAGGCCTTTTGCGAGGGGATATTTCCCTGGGGTTGATCGGAATAGCTGGCTTGCAGGATTAGTGATCCCGTACCGGCGTCATCTTTCTGAACGTTCTGCATAAAGCTGCCCTCAAGAGGCAAGCCTGCGTCTTTCTTTCCGGTAAGCTCCATGATGTACTTAAGAATTGTATGTGCATCATTGTCTGTTACCGATGGATTAGCAGGCATAGCCGCTTCACCCCAAACCCCCGACCCGCCTGTTTGAATCTTTCGAATCAATCGGTCTATTTCCGACGACTCCGATTTATATTTTTCAGATATCTGCTTTAGTCCCGGACCAATTGTCTTCACTTCCGGGTTATGGCAGTTTACACAATTATTCACCTTCAGCAGTGTTTGTGCAATGGTGACATTAGCCGATGTTTCAAGACCTCGCTGGCTTTGAACAGCCTCTGCTACATCAAAACCATCGGACACATATTCAATAGAAACCGCCACATTCCCGGCTAAATCCGATCCCTTTTTGATGATTCCGTCTTCGGCGTCGGAAACGGTTACAGCATACTTCAGCGCTTCGCCCGGAAAATAAAAGGTATTATTTCCAGCAACGTCGAACGAGATTTCGGGAGGTGTGTTTCCAGATACGATTTCCACTGACTTGGAATTCGACGCATTGTACGGATCCGATACCGTTAGTGTAACGGTATATTCTCCCTGCTTGTCAAAATTATAAAGGGGATTCTTTTCGTGTAACTCCTTAACCAGCGTTCCCTCTTTGTCGGTAACGCGCCATAGATAGCTTAGCTGATCGCCGTCGAGGTCTACCGATCCATCGGAAGACAACTGCACGTCAAAAGGAGGCTTTCCGCCCAGCTTATCCGCATGGGCTTCTACAAGGGGCTTCCGGTTACCGGCGTTATACTCTATTCTCACCAACTGAGACGTTGCGCTTTTCGCAAAATAAGTACTGCCGTATTCCAGCACATACAGATCCCCTTCAGGCCCAAACTTCATATCGATGGGTTGGATAGGATGATAGGACGGAAGAAATTGCTCCATAGAGTCGTAGTCGCCATTCTCCTTCATCGAAATAGCCATAATCCAGCCGCGGGAGAAATCCACTGCCAGCCATTTCCCTTCATAGTAATCGGGGAACAGCCGCTTTGCATCCGACGCGAAGTCAGCTCTTCGAAAAATCGGCCCCCCAACCGCACAACGGCTTCCGCTTCCTACTATTGGAAACTCTTCCGAATTGGCATACGGATAATAAATAAAGGGACGAGCAATGGGAGGCAATTGCTGGAGTCCGGTGTTGTTAATTGAAAAATTTGTCGGCTTAAGCGAATCCTTATAATCCAGGATCGAATCAAGTTTATAGTCGTAGTACGGGAAAGGTGCGTTCGGCCCCACGAAAAACGGCCAGCCAAAATTACCCGGCCCACGCGCCTGGTTCAATTCGTCATATCCTCTCGGACCAATTCTGGTGTCTTCGTTTGCATCAGGTCCCACCTCTCCCCAATACACGAATCCCGTCTTGCTGTCCACAAAAATCCGCCAGGGATTACGAAGGCCCATGGCATATATTTCCGGCCGGGTTTTATCCGTTCCTTTGGGAAAAAGGTTGCCATCGGGTATCGTATAAGTGCCGTCGTCTTCGGGATGAATCCTTATAATTTTACCGCGTAAATCATTTGTATTCCAGGCATGGCCCTGGTCATCCCAACTTGAGCGGCCTTCGCGCTCGTCTGTCTGGCCGCCAATATTGCTGCCGGTGTTATTGCCAATCGTCAGGTACAGATTCTTATCCTCGTCCCACGCCATACCACCGCCGGTATGGCAACAAACCTCCCGCTGGGTATGTACCTCCAACAAAACCTTCTCAGACGACGGAAGAAGCTTTCGGTCCTGTAATATCCATCTTGTAAGGATATGTTTCTTTTCGGTTGGATGCGCATAATAAATATACGCCCAGTGATTGGTCTCGTAGTCCGGATCCAAAGAAAAGCCCATGAGCCCCTCTTCGGCTTCTCTGACCACCCCTGCGGCAGATGTGTACTTGGTGTTGACAGGAATATGAGCAATGGTGATCGTGGAATCCCATTCCCCGACATACATCTTTACATCACCTTTTCTTTCAATGATAACGACGTCCCCATTCTTCATTGGTTCAAATACAATGGGCTCATCCAACCCCTGCGCCAGCACAACAGGCGTAAACCTGCTTTCATCCGGCCTGGTTGGTTTTGTCAGCGTCTGATCCGTGCCGCAATATGAAAAAAAGTATAGCGTAAAAAGAACTCCGATGAGTCTGATCGATTTCATTTTTACTTGATTGTAAACTGATAGGGATAACAGTAAGGAATATTTACTTGAATATTCCTTACTGCCTTTCCGGCTTTTTTAAATGCCTAATAGTTGGGATTTTGCTTCAGGGTAAATACGCCGTCCTTGAAACTGTTGTCTATTGCAGTCTGAGGAATAGGCATCAGGGCATCGGGAACTCGTGAATAGGCAGCAGTTGACAAATATCCCCGCAGCCGCGATTCGTATCGTATGTAATTGCCGAGCACCTCATTGTCAGTAGCGCCGTCAGCTAAGCCAAAACGGATTATATCATACCCTGCATGTCCTTCCAAACCCAATTCCAATGCCCGCTCCATCAATACTGCAGCAAGCGCATTCTTTTGGTCGGCAAAGGCCGGCGAAGACGCGGGGTACAGACCAATTCTATAATTGGCAGCCGGTGAATTGTCTGCATTCAGTACCCAGTTAGCCGGGCTTGCGGTATTTACTGCCATTCTGTTTCTGACCTGGTTCACTAAAATGCGCGCACCCTCGAAATCACCCAGTCTTGCGGATAATTCTGCCGACATCAACAACACGTCTGCAAATCGCATGATACAAATATTCAGGCTATTGAAGGGCCTCCCGCCCGGAGAGTCATCAATACCTGCCCTGGCTTTTAACGTAAAAAATTTCTTAGTCATGTAGGGGCTTCCTGCCGCTTGGTCTCTCAACCAGGCCTTGCCTTGCATAGGCCCATAGTCCAAAAACGGTATCCCCCTTCTACCCACCGTCCAGTCCAGCCGGGGATCTATCAATCCGCCATCGGGTGTAAAGGGCTGCGACGATTCCAAACCGTCATCGCTGGCAATTGGCTGGGCATTCCTTGCATCCTCATCAAATATCGGAAGCCCGTTAGCATCAACACGAAAATGATTTACAAACCATTGAGAGGGACATACAAATCCAAACCCCCTACCCAATGTAGGACCGCTTTGCGAGATTGAGCCAATATACTGAACATCAATATTAGCATTCGCCTGCGGGCTTAGTGCAGCATCAAAAGGACTGCGACTACCATCATTCACGGAGTGCTGAACCGCAAATACCGTTTCACTTCCATTTTCCTTTTGACTGTCAAAATTATCATGATAGTTGTCAAGCAATCTGTACTTGATGCCCTGGTCGTTCACACCATTCAAAATAACGTCGTCAAGCTGCGCTTTGGCCTGAGCATAAAGCTGGTTATCCTTTCGCCCGTTTCCCAGATACAACAGGGCTTTTCCGTAATAAGCTTTCGCAGCCCACTTATTTGGCCGGCCCAAATCTTTTTGTTGTTCCGGAAGGTTGTTCATTGCAAAGGAAAAATCCGCCAAAACATCATCCCAAACGTCAATGTAATTGCCGTTATTATCTGTATTGCTTACTCTAGGATCATCAATGTTATTTTCATCCACACGCGGAATATTCCCATACAGTCGTTTCAATATAAAATAATAATGACCTCTAAGAAATTTAGCTTCGGCCTCCATTCCAACTCTTTCTTCATTACTGATACCCTGTACCGAAGGCAACTTCGACAAGACCAGATTGCAACGAAAGATTGCGTCATAAAAATGTGAAAAAAAGGTAGTAATCGAGGTATTTCCAGCCGTAACACTAAACCTTTGAATTTCCACCATCTGTATCTGATCCGTGCTTATTGAACCTTTATGGGCTTCGCCACCGCGGATACTTCCGAACAGTAGCTGGCCAGGCCCCGTTGCCAGCCCCGGTCTGCCGTTTAGCGGGCCATACGCGCCTACCAAAGCCTTTTTTATACCTTCCGGAGTGCTCAAACTTTGCTCAGGAAAAGAGCCAACCGCTTCTTGTTCCAGGAACGTCTTTTTGCATGATACCGTTATTGAGGCGACCAGCAAAAAAGCTATAATGAAATCTGTTTTCATGTCATTTTTTTTAAAATCCCAGGCTTAAACCAAACAATACCTGTTTCGGAGTGGGAATATTATTAATTATCGCGCCCATATAGGTATCAGCGGTACCACTCAATGCAGCATCGGGATCCAATGCAGAAGTATTCCGGTTTTTTATAGTAAGGAGATTTTGTGCCTGCAAATAGAGTCTAAGATTATCCAGTTTGTATCGCTTCAAAAACGGCTTGGGAAAACTATATCCCAAACGGACCGTCTTCAAGCGTGCATAACTGGCATCTTCCAGGAAATAATCCGAATAAAAGGCGCTGGAATAAGTATCCAGTAAATTAAGCTTGGGGAGTTTCGCCTTGTCGCCCAGTTCAGGCGTCCATGACTCATACAATGTTTTTGCTGTTCGGCTGAAATCGGCCAGGCGATTCAAATTGAACAATTGTCCGCCTTTGTTAACAAATACAAATGCATTAAGATCAAAATTCTTATAACTCAACGTAAAGTTCACACTGGTCTGGAAATCCGGGTGCGGGCTCCCTATTATGGTCCTGTCCATCGCATTTATAACACCATCTTCGTTTACATCCTTAATCCGCCACCGACCAACTGCAGGTGGTATCCAGGGCGTTGTCGTACCTGTAGGATTGTAAGCTGCGTTGAATTCATCTACCTCCCTTTGGCTATTAAAGAATCCATCTAGCTTATATCCATAGTAAGAAGCTATCGGATAGCCAACTTTGGTAATACTCGTATTACCGCGGGAAGAAGGAGTGCCTGCAGGGGTTACCTCTCCGCCAAAAATAACAGCAGAGGGGTTGTCAAGCACGCGGGTCACTTTATTCCGGTAAGTAGAAAAAGTGAAGCCGACATCATATTTCCAGTCGCCCCCGATCTTTCCCCGCTTGGTCAATCCCAAATCAATACCATTATTCTCCATATCGCCTGCATTCAGATAGGGCTGCACGGCCTCCACACCGGTAGAAGCGGGTTGATTTTGGACAAGCAGGTCTTTGGTCTGCTTCCTATAGAACTCTACAGTAAAATCCAGGCTGTTATCCAGAACAGTGAGATCAAACCCGATATTGAGTGTCCTGTTCTCTTCCCACTTCGCATTTGCATTTCCAACCCGCCCTAAGGTTAAGCTATTAGTAAAACTGCTGTTGCTTCCGCTAATTGGATAGCCTTGTCCCAGGTCTGAGACATACAAATTATACTGGTTATCAGGCGGCAGCCCAAGCTCATTCCCGATGATACCATAGCTGGCGCGAAACTTCAAATCGTTTACAAACTCAACATTTTTCATAAACGGCTCGGATGAAAGCCGCCAACCCACTGCCAGCGCGGGGAAATAGCCCACGCGGTTATTTTTACTGAACTTTGAAGATGCATCTCTTCTCAATGTGAAATTGAAAAGATACTTTTCATTAAGTGCGTAGTCGAGGCGGGTGAACAGTGAATAAAGGGTGTTGTTATAAAAATTTCCTTTATTCGTTTGGGGCCCCACGGCTGCATCCAGGATTTGGAAATTGGGGTTATCCTCCATGGTAAGCTCCAGATTGGTTCTTGCGGCGGACAGATTCTCGCCATATGACTTGATTGCTTCAGAACCTACCAGAATTTTAAAATCATGTATTTCGTTGAATATCTTCGAATAGTTAAGCGTATTGGTCCAGGTCAAATTTGAAGTAAAGTTCGCAGCATTTTCAAGAATATTTACTGCATCGTTTTCCGAATGTTCCACAGTCATTTGTGACAGGTCCTTCAGTCTTCTGGAGGAATAATTTATCCCAATCGACGTCCTGGCTTTCAAATCCTTAAAGATATCCAGCTCTGCAAATGCATTTCCAAAAACACCGATATTTGAATTCCTGTCAAATCTATTCCGGTAAGCCTGGGTTACAGGATTGCGATAGTTGATCGTAACAGTCTGAGGCGCGGCCGAGCTGGCAGGGTTACCCATAATATCGTATACAGGAATCAAAGGAGACAAGAACCAAAGAGACTGCAACCCCGTGGCATTTCCTTTCTCCTGGTTGAAATACACCTGCATATTGTTTCCTACCCGTAACCTGTCAGACACGATAAAATTTGTATTTACCCGGAAAGAATAGCGGGTCAGGTCATTGTATTTTGTGGCGACGTTCGTACGGGAAAAGTAATTCATGCTAATCGCGTAGTTGCCTTTTTGACTTCCACCGCTGATACCTAATTGTGCGCTTCCTATATAAGCAGGGTTATACACCTCTTTAAACCAGTTGGTGTTTCCCGATTTCACAATCTGATGCGTATAGAAATTGTAATTCTGCGGATCAGTCAGGAACTGGAAAAACTGCGGATTGTTATTACGCATGGCTTCCAACGCAGTTCCACCATAGCGCGTGCCGTTATAGTTGACCAGGATATATTCGGGGATGACGGGCTCTGGTCCTGAACCGTACTGGCTATGGGTCCAGCTCGCGCCTCCGGGTTGATACGCAGGGTTGCCGGTAGCTTCATAAGCCCCCTGCATTTGCTTCCAATAAAGGTCTCCCAGCCCTTTTGCATCCAGCAGATCGGGGAAATCTCGGTGACTTACATAATCCTGCCCGATATAGGAATCAAATGAGACTTTGATATTACCGGATTTTCCTCTTTTCGTCGTTATGATAACCACCCCATTTGCGGCCCTTGCGCCGTAAATAGAAGCCGCAGCGGCATCTTTAAGGATCTGCATCGATTCGATATCGCTTGGGTTGAGGTTGTCTATCGCCGACGAAGTTGTTGTGGACCTTGTTCCACTTACCGGAACCCCGTCAATAACATACAGCGGCTCAGACCCTGAGAAAGACCCAAATCCCCTGATCCTCACTTTCGCCGCACCGTTGAGGCTTCCGTCTGAACTTACGGTAACGCCGGCCGACCGGCCCTGAAGTTGGCTGGTTATATTGGATGTCGGTGTTGCGACCAGGTCTTCCGTTTTTACAATCGACACGGACCCAATAATATCCTTTTTCTTTTCTTTATTATAACCTGTAACAACTACCTCATTCAGGCGCTTTGAATCCAATTCCATCGTAACATCGATGGTCGTTTTTCCTTTAACCGGAATTTCTTTTGTTATAAATCCCGAATAAGAGAATTCCAATATCCCGCTTTCGGGCACCTCAATCGTATAGTCGCCATTGTTATCGGAGCTTAGTCCGATATTGGTTCCTTTAAGCTGAATACTAACACCGGCCAACGGCGCCCCATCCTGATCGCGCACTTTTCCCCGAATAATAATATCCGCTATCCGCACCCGTTCGGGAGAAATGATCACAACGAGGCCGTCGCGGAACTCCCTGAAAGACAAATTCGTGTTTTGCAGAAGTTGCCGTAAGGCATCGAGAACCAGCACATTTTTGCCCTTAAGAGAGACAGAGACATTCGGAAGGATATCTTCACTGTACATTAGCCTGACATCACTTTTTTGTTCCAGTACAGTTAATGCTTTCTTGAGGGTAACACGCTCAAGATCCAAATCAATTTTCGAACGTTGCGAAAATCCATTGGCATAGACCTGAGTACAAAGCAGGACGGTAAAAGCGAAGCCCCACTTAAACATCAATAAAAGTTGTTTTGGTAAAGAATGGAAAAGCAATCTTCGACAAAGAACTTTTTTGCAGAGTTCTTTTGTTCTCATAATTTAGCAATTAGTGTTAGTAAATTCTGGAAGGTGATTTTATCCCTTCTGGTTTTTAGTGAGAAGTGTTAGCGCACTTCTCATTTTTTTAGTACATAGTTATTTCTCCATTTATATATTCATATTTAAAAGGTTTGGCCACCTGCATGGCAGTTAATAATTCGATGATATTTTCATTGGTTATTTTTGCGGTATAGTGGTTGTTAAGAATGCTTTTATTGGTAACTGTAATCCTGATATTATACCAGCGTTCTAATTTTGGAATAAGCTCCTCCAATGTTTCATTCTCAAAAACCAGTCTGCCTTCAACCCAGGTAACTTCAGCTATGTGTTCCTGATTTGCGATATTAACCTTGGATAGGTTTCCTACCCTGACGGTCAGGCTTTTATTTGGTTGCTTGTCGTTAAAATCGCCGGTTTGAATATTGTCCTCAACCTCGACCTTATCATTCGCTTTCATATGAATTACCTTGTCGGGGTTTTCGTTCAATGAAAGCTCAATTTCTCCCCTTATCAAAGCAGCTTCTGTTTTTCGTTCATCCGGATAAGCCTTAATATTAAAAGCAGTGCCCACCACTTTTATTGTAACCGAGTGGGTAGTAATTGTAAACGGCCTTGCTTTGTTTTTTGCAACATCGAAATATGCCTCACCTTCCAGGACAACCGGTCGGGTATCGCCATTTTCAAATCTTTCATCAAATGACAATTTGCTGTCGGAATTCAGGAAAACGCGGGTTCCGTCAGGTAGTGAAAACGATTTTCTGGATCCTTTTTTTGCTATATACTCAAACTTATGATATACATCCTTTGCTTTATTTTCATGTCTTGCAAGCACCAGATAAATCGTAAAGACTATACCGATAACTGCCGCTGCAACAGCAAACACAGTCCTTATATGACGCTTCAACTTTAGGCTCCTCCGCTGGTCGTTGTCTTGCCCAACTATGGGGTCTTTGTAAGAAGGCGCTGCAAATTGGATCTTGTCCCGATGCCTCTTCAGATGCTTTGAAAATTCAACATCAATATTCGGTTCAATTGCTTGATGGCTATAGCTTTTCCAAAGCTCATCCAAGAACTCCTCGTACTTAATCGCTTCAGGATGATTTGCCAGCAGCGTTGCCAACTCAAGCAATTCATCATCAGTAATCGAACCCGCGGCTCTGCGGGTAAGGATTTCGACAATTCGATCTTTATCCATGAATTTTCGGCTTTCGCCTATGGTATAGACAATATTTCCTCAAAAACTCCCTAGTTTTTGAGGAAATATTTTTTTCATGAAGTTGTGAACAGGAAAAAACCCTCAAAAAGAGGTCATTAGTCGAGCAGGTTCACTTCGTCCCTTAGAATACTTGCCAACCGTTTTGTAGCGAAAACAAGGTGAGAATCAACGGATTTAGTGGAGATTTCCAGCATTTCGGCAGCTTCCTTATAAGAAAATCCTTCCTCCCGTACCAGCTTGAAAACCAACTTACACTTTCTCGGTAAAGCAGAAACCGCCTTCCTAAGTTTTCCGACCATCTCACCGCGAATGAAAATTGCCTCGGGGTCCGAATTATAAATCTCAATATCAACATCAATATCCTGTATTGAAAGGACCTGAACACCGGTGGTCTTTTTGAGAAAATTCAATGACTTATTTTTAGCAACTGTAAAAGCGTAATATTTAATGTTTTCAATTTCATGCAACCTTTCACGCTGCTGCCAAATCACCAACAGAACATCACTGGCTATTTCTTCCGACATCTCATGAGATTTCACAATGCTGTAGGAAAACTTTTTTAAGGGACCATATAACAAACCGAATACCTTCTTGTAAGCCAATTCAGAATTTGAACGGCAAAAAATGGCAGCTAGTTCGTTAAGGTGATTATCCATTTATACTTGCACTGGCGAAACTAAAGTTACTGTAAAATAAATCGAAATACCAAAAACAGACCCTGACAAGCACAGGACAAAGCACGGTCTCATCTCAATCAGTTCAATGCCGTGCCGTCAGTTAAGTTACCGACTGCCAAACGACCTATCAACCGAGCCGTTTGTTTTTTCCTTTCTGGAGGAGTGTTCATATTGATTTTGAAAACAGGCAGGCTTTGCAAATGCAAACACCAACATCGCCATCATTTTTTTCCTGTCAATCTCCTGCCCATTGTATCAATATAGCTGAACCTGGAAAGGTCGATTCCATTTTCATTGTCCACATAGGAGAAGGTTTGGGCAATGGGTGAGGTCTTCCAGAAGTGTGCAACATATACAGCCATTGCTCATTTCCACCAGCTTCTCTTACCGGTTTACTATTTTCTTATCACCTAGATTCCGGTATCCCCCTGCCGACAGCAGTAAAGCAAGCAGTAAAAGCTGTAGTATTCCTCCAGCCAGCCGTCTTTGCTGAAAAGTTTGTGGTGTAAAATGAAATACGGGCGAATGCGCATAGTCTTCGGCAGACATAGCCCTGTTCGCAAACAAAGCGGTATTGGAAAACCAGAAAATGTCGCCATGAAACTGCTTCACCGCAGCTTTGAAATCGAATTCTGTTTTCAAATCGGTGGCCGCGAGGCTATTCAGCATTTCCTGTGTATTCACCGCGGGGTTGATAAGGTTCATGCGTTCCTGACGGGCGGCTGAACGCTCAACCTCTCTGTAGAACTTATCTACCTGCGCTGCCGACCTCATTTGATCGACGGCCAGAAAGGCAGAATATCCCTGGTATTTGAAAAAGAGGCTTTTTACACTGGTGTCCTGCGGTTTCAATGCCGGATAATAATCATAAAACGCGCGCAGCGCGCTATTCATGGCAGCATCCGTTCCAGGCATGCTCCTGCTGCGCATCAGTGTGGCAAACGGGATGGCGCTTGTTCTTTTGTTTCTTTGCCCGGCCAGGTTCAATACAGAGGGGATTACGATAAGCAGTAATATCCAGGCGCTAATGGCGGCAGATGCGTTAAAGGAAGTGCTTTTATTGAATGAATTAATGAATAAAAGAATAGCAAACCACAGCGCATCATAGATCAATAGCACCGCCAGCCAGTTAAACATAACCAACCCCGACCGGGAGAAACTTACACCCGCTACCACAAACCCCGTAACCGACAATACCAATATGATAGCAGCGACCAGCAGGTAACGGAACAACAACCGGCTCATCATTGTACTCCTGAAAGAAAAATTGCTGATTCGCAGCATGGTAAATGTACCCGTATCCTTTTCGAACGAGACCAGGTCGAAGCAAAGGCCAATGATCAGCAGCGGCATCAGGTAGATCATAACAAAAGAGAGGTCAAAATTCCCGGCAGACAGCTTAAAGGGATTGTATATTTCCCCTTTGAGCGTTTGTGTGTACAGGTTCTGGGCATTTAGTACAAAATAGTACGGGTACAGGTCCCGCTGCCCCAAAGCCAGCGCGGCCACCGGCGCCGGCTTATTGGCTGCCACGAAATTATACTGAAACCTGACCACATACGGATAGGCAGCTTGCTCATATTCCTTTTTACCGCTGGCAGTGGCCGTGTCGGCTTGTATGAAATTCCGGTACGCCTTCTGCACGTTGAGAATGGAATCCTCTACCTGCGATATCCTTTCTGATTGCCGGGTTATTTCCGTATGGCCGTAATAGATGCTGTACACGCCTATGAGCACAAACAACGATAAAACCAAAAGCTGGAAACGGTTTCGTAACAGTATCTGAAGCTCATTACGGGCAATAAAACGAAATAATTTCATCCCTGACTCCATTTTTATTTTTAGACGATATGCTGCATCGCACGGCGATTCAGCATCACCACTGAAAGAAGAATAAGCATGCTCCAGCTCAATAAAGACCCCAGGCCAATCATGTACGGCTTCACACTTTCATATATACCACGCTGCCTGTATTTAAAGGGCGGGACTTCTTCGTAAACATGCCGATCCGCATTGTAATCCCAGTCTCCCAGCTTTGAATGGTTTTGCATATCCCTGTTCATGTGCTGTACAAAGTCCCTTCTGTACCGTTCCGCCTGCGTTTGAAAATCCAGGTGCGTATAATAATCGGTACCCGACAAGCTCATGGAAAGCCCCTTTACGGCCAAGAAAGGATCTATGATACTGCACCATAAGCTGATCTGGTTCTGCCGGTCGAGCGTTTTCTCCAATTGAGCAAAATGCTTATCGTAAACAAGGCTGCTATATTCTTCGCCCGCCTGCATTATATATCCCTCGTAGTTGAAGGGAAGCCTGGAGGTACTGTCTACCTGGTATTGGGCAAGCAATTCCTTTTTCAGCTTTTCCGCCCTGGCTCCGCTGGGATCGTGCCCGTCTATACCCTGCGCAATAGCTGTCTTGATCGCCCTCGTGAAATCGTATTTTGTCGGCAGCGGATGCAGGTTGTCTCCGGCATTGGCAGCCCATTTGGGAATCAGGATGACATTGGCTATCCAAACGGCCAACAAGATCAATACCGCTGATTTGGGCTCTTTACACAAAGCCGATACCAGCAACGCAACACCCACAAACAGCAACAGGTACAAGGCATATAAGAGGCCTAACAAAGCAATACGCATGATCACTCCGGCCGTCGCCTCCAGGAATACAAGCTGGACAAACAGGAGCATCGCAACGGCCGGCAGCAGCATCACTAAGGCGACCATACCATAGCCGATGAATTTCCCTGTGTACAATTGACTGAAGCTGATACCCTGGGCATACAGTTGTTTCAACGTACCGCCTTTCCGTTCACCACTGAATGACGCAAAGGCAATAAAGATGATCATTACCGGGAGCAGCACCTGCAATACCAGGGCCATGGAAAGCTCTCCAAAACGCAACGAAGCGTTCCTGACCTCTGCCGGTTTAAAAGAAAAATCGTTCTGGCGATGCGGTTCCAGGTAAATGGTGGTTCCGGTGAAAGCATCCAGCCCTACATCAAACATGCTCAATGCCGTTTTCGGCATAAAAGCGAAATTCCCGAAGTGGGCTGCCATATGGGGGTGCTTGGAATCCTGCCGGAGCCACTGCTCCCTGGTTTCCTGCGCTGCATGCAATCGCTCCTGGTATTGCTGCCGATACATCCTGTACCCTGAAATGGCCGCCGTTGCCAGCAAACAGGCAAATACGCTGTAGGCAACCAGGAAGGTCCGGTTTCTCCAGGCGCTTAAAAGCTCTTTTTTAGCAATAATCCATATCATTTTAACGGCTCATTGAATGGTTTCCAGGTAAAGCTGCTGCAAATCCGGTGCGCTTATATCAGCAGCACGGAGGGTATGAACAATGGCACCCTGCTTTATAATGCCGATATGTGTACCCACGTTCACGGCATTGAAAATATCGTGTGTCGCCATCAGCACGGCTCTTCCAGCAGTGCAGAAAGCGCGTATGACATCCGTAAATTCATTCGTTGCTTTGGGATCCAACCCGCTGGTGGGCTCGTCCATGATCAGGGCGCCTGCATTTTTGGCAATGGCAATGGCGATGCCTACTTTCTGCCGCATACCTTTTGAGTACGACTGCAGCCTTTTGCGAAAAGCGGCCTCCTGCAGTCCGGCCCGGCGAAGGAATACCGACAGCTCATCGTCTGAATAGGAAAAGCCGGACAGCTCACTGAAAAAGCGTACATTTTCCAGCCCTGTCAGCATCGGGTACAGCATTACTATCTCCGGGATATAGGCCAAGTACTTTTTGGTTTCCAGCGGGTGCTGTTCTACGTCGATGTTATTGACGAACGCCCTCCCGCTGTCTGGCTTAACGAAGTTCAGCAGGATGTTAATGGTCGTTGATTTTCCTGCGCCATTGGCTCCCAGCAGGCAATACACCTCCCCGGGCTTCACTTCCAGCGTCACGCCTTTCAACACCTGCTGCTGACCGAAACTTTTTACAAGATGTTCTGCTTTAATCATTGTATAATTTTATTTCAGCTTATCGAAACCGGTACAGGTACCACTCGACATGGTAATTTTCCTGGCGACCTTTCCATCGGAGATATTATAGGAATAGAGGGCGTTTTCACTGGAAGAGGAAACCACGAACAATACAGAGGCGTCATCAAGCTTGCGCATAATGGATGTGCTGGAGCCAAAAATGTTGGGTAATGCGGCGGAAATATCGCCCGACGATGTTTTATTGCCCAGGTCAATCTTATAATAACGGTAATTAGGACCGTTCATCTCATAGGCATCTGCGGGATCCTGTATTTGAGCGGTAAATGCAAGGCCATTGTCGAAAAGGTATAAGCCGGAACAATCCTTTCCCGTGGCTGCCTTCAAATCAAAGAAATAGGCGGTGTCGAAATTTGTTTCCCCCTTTTTAATACGCAGCACGCCGCTGGGCGCATTGGCCGTACCCTGCCCCTGGATATACAGGTCGCCGTTAGCAGCCAGGGCAAAACCGCTGACGGAAGAGCCGGCCAGGAAAATATTAGCCGTTCTTTCGTCTTTAATGAGCTTTTCCACCTTGCCCTGGCTCAAGTCAATGACAACAACATAGGCTGTATCATAAGGATTGAAATCTGCATCGAAATAACTGACTCCCATGAACAATTTTCCGTCACGGGCTTTCATACCAAGGTAGTAGATAGACAATGCATCGGGCTTCACGACCGATGAAAGGTCGATCTCCCCTGTTATCTGCAAGGAAGACGGATCGAATTTAATCACCTTGGCCAATCCGCCGCCCACAGAAGCATAAGCCTCTGTATTGCTTACAAACTCTATCGATGAAAAGGTATTCGCCCCGGGTACAATCAGCTTGCCGGCGGCAACAGCCCTGCCAGAAGCATCGAAGGTGTATTTGTTGATGGTTGCCGGCGCACCGAACGCTGTCAGGTACACAGCTTCATTATACGTCCACTGCGAGGAAAAGCTGGCCAGCTCAGCGGCATTTTTATTGTCAAGCGAGGTAATATCCAGGTTAGCCAGCCCCTGCACATAGGTTGTCTGGCTCGGATAGGCGCCGCCTACGTTGGATATGGCGTATTTAACCGCTGCATTACCCGGGCTGGGATCGGGATTATCCTTTTTTGAACAGGAGCCGAATAACAAGGCTGCTGCCAGGGCGCCATAACCTAAACCGGCTTTGATCTTGTTGCGTTTTTTCATTTTGCTTATTAGTTATTGAATAAATGTTCTGATTTTAACCTGGAAGGAACGCCCGGGTCGCTGCACACCGTAATTATCATACAGTTTTGCATCAGCCAGGTTATTTACACTGAAGCTTACGGCATAGCCATCGCGGAAGGCATAGCTTACGCCACAGCCCTGTGCAACCTGTTCAGGTATTTTCAGCTTTTGGCTGGCGGCGCCATCCTTTGCCCAATAGAGATAAAACCAGTGGGTATAACCTGCATTGTACCAAACGGAAAGCTGGTCTCTTTTTGAAAAAACACCCGGCTTTCCATACATCAGCTCGCCGTTGGAAAACAGGAAAGGAATATTCGGCAGCCGCTCGTTATAATAATTATTTGTACCGCCGGCGCCTGCATCAACTCCGTCCGTTTTGCTGATATAGTTCTGCCAGGTGGCATTTACCGTAAGCTTTAAGGTGGGGATGATCCGGTAATACACTTCGCCGTCCAACCCCGTGATCTGCCCTTTTAATAAGTTCTTATACATGATAAAAAAAGGCGACGAGGACGGCGGTGCATAAATGATGTTGTCCGCCCTCCGGTAAAAGCCATTCAGCTCGGCGCCGGCCACGGCAGTACTGTACTGAACCCCGAGATTGATATTGTGACTTATTTCAGGTAGCAGGGCGGGGTTCGGATAGGTTCTTTCAGCGTAAATGCCGAACAGCTCCGCTTCGTCGGGCAGCCGGGTAGCATATTCATAAGAAGCTTTTAATAATAGCGAGTCTCTTATACGCCAGCGTAAGGCCTCACTAATGCCCCAACGCTTCTTCTCTGCATGTGCGGCAGACAAGCTGGTGTTATCCGCCAGGCTGATGATATACCCCTGGGTCGTAAAATCATAATATTTCACCGAGCTGATGCTGGTAAGCCGCACCGAAGGAAATTCCTGCTCGAATCCAAGTCCGGCTACTTTCTTCCGCAATTTTACCGGAAAAGGTTTGGTAGCAGGGTTATTGTCTTGCTGGTCGTAGCTGCTTGCCAAAACATTCGCGGTCAGGGAAGCATTCTCGTTAACCTGGTAATGAAGGTTCAACCTGCCCAATGTATTTACAATATCCGTTTCACTGTTTTGCAGGGGGCCGCTTTCACCGCCTCCGCTGCGCCGGTACTGGGCAGGTGCTGTACCATCCCACAAATAAGTGTTGAGCGACGTATCTATGTAATGCCTGTACACGCGGTTTTGCGCCAGGTAAGCATTGACGGAAAAACGGCCGCCGATATTTGATTTTTTATAGATGATGCCGTTGTTCCAGTTCCTTTCAGCATAGGTTACACGGCCATAGGCCTGTCTCATGAAGCGGTCGTTTTGTATTTGCTGATTCACCGCAGACAATGCGGTAAATACACTTAGCTCGTCAGCCCATTTACGGGGATTGATGCCCAGCTTTACATTGCCGTAATAATTGGTGTACGCATCGTGAAAACGCCTGGCACGATACGGTACCGGCCGGCCGGCAACCGGAATTTCCGCATCGACCTTATAGCTGTTATCCGAATGGTTGAAAAAAGCGGTGGCGCTTGCAAACAGCAGGGGGTTGATTTTTTTCCGGAGGTTGACCGTAGCCTGGTGCGTATTGAATGAACCAAACGAATAAGAAGCGTCTATATAGTCCTTAATGGTATTCCGGGTTACAATATCAATGGCGCCTCCCAGCGCATCGGCACCCAACTTTACCGGAACTACCCCTTTATATATTTCTATGCGGTCAATAATATTGATGGGAAGTATATTAAGATTGAGGCCGGCACCCATAAACTGGAGCGGAATGCCGTCAATAAAGAACTTTACCTGCTTGCCGGAGAGCCCGTTGAGATAGACGTCTGCCTCGCTACCCACACCGCCGCTCTGCCTTACTTTGATGCCTGCGGTTTGATTGAGCAGTGAGATTGTTCCTTCAGGGCGGTTGTAATATTTCCGGGTATCGATTACGGCAATGTTTTCAGGCTGTTCCCTGGCTACTGCAGCATTTGACCTGGACACTACAGTTACTGCATGAAGCGTTCGTGAGTCGGTCTGCAGCACGACAGATAAGCGCGTCGTGTCGTGCGCCTTTAGGTCAATTTCTTTTTCTGCCGGCGCAAATCCCACGGCGCTAAAGCGAACCAGATAAGTGCCGGGGCTGAGGTCATATAACCAATAACGCCCGTTCTCATCGGTTGTGCCACGCCGCTCCTGGGTGTTGATATGTACCGACACTGCCTGCAGGGGTTGCCCCTTTGCGTCGGAAACAACTCCCGTCAGGGCCGCCACTTGCGCTGTTGCCGGTAACGACAAAGCAAAGAGCAATGCTGCGAGCGGAGCCGTCAAAAATCTACTCATCTGAAATAATTATTCTACTGCCTGGAGCAAACCCGGCGCTGTCATGACGCCATAAGCACCGGCACCTCATTGTTGCAACAGAGTTGCAATATTAGGAAAAAAGAGTTATATGCAACTGAATTGCAATAATTTTTTCAACTACCAGGCTTTGGAGGGTTGTAACCTGCTTACGGTAAAAGTGCCATCAATTGCCGATTACGGAAAGACAGAACAGGTATACCCTGTTACAGGAATAGAACTGACGGAGTAGCGGGTAACCGGCGATATGATCGGTGAAAAGTGGTCGCCGTTAAGAAGTTATTTCCCGATACAGAACTTACTGAATATATAATCCAGCATATCCTCATTGCTCACCTCTCCTGTTATTTCGCCCAGGAAATGCAGCGCGCGCCTGATATCCAGCGCCAGCAGGTCGCCGGGGATCCGGGCATCCATCGCTTGTTTGATGTCCTGCAGGGCGGTGAGTATCTGCCGCAGGGCCTGGTAGTGCCGCGCATTGGTGACGATGCTCTCATTGGCATCGACCTGCCCCTGCAGCACCATATCCACCAACCGCTCGCGCAGCACTTCGATATGGCGGTTGTTACGCGCGCTGATCAAAACAAGCGGGGTGGCGGCAGCATAACGGTCGCGCATAGCCGCTTCTTCGCCTTTGTCGATCTGGTTGCCCACCAGCAGGTAGCGGTAGCCGGCTTCATCGAATGTTTTCTTAAGCGCCGCCAGCTCGGGGGGCAGCATCGTATTGGCATCGAAGAGGTACAGCACCAGGTCGGCAGTGCGCATTTTTTCCTGGCTTCGTTCCACCCCGATCGATTCTATCGCATCGGCGGTGTGCTCACGGATACCGGCGGTATCGATAAACCGGAACAGGATGCCATCCACATTGAGCACCTCTTCGATGGTATCGCGGGTGGTACCGGCGATCTCGCTCACAATGGCGCGCTCTTCATTCAGCAGCCGGTTCAACAGGGTGGATTTACCCGCATTGGGCTTACCAACAATGGCCACGCTTACACCGTTGCGGATCACATTTCCCAGCCGGAACGATTCCACGAGTCGGCCGGTGGAATCAATGGCAGCATTCACGAGATGGTATAGTTGCGAACGATCAGCGAACTCCACATCTTCCTGCGAAAAATCCAGCTCCAGCTCTATCAGCGCCGAAAAACTGATCAGTTGGTCACGCAACTGCTTCAGCTCGGCCGAAAAACCGCCACGTATATTGTTCAGGGCATTCTTTTGCGAGGCGGCCGAATTGGAGGCAATCATATCGGCCACGGCCTCGGCCTGGGTGAGATCGATCCGGCCATGCAGGAAAGCGCGTTGGGTGAATTCGCCGGGCCTCGCCAGCCGGGCGCCGGCGCGCAAAAAAGCAGCCAACAGCTCATGCAGCACATAGGGCGACCCGTGACCGCTCACTTCCACCACATCTTCACCGGTGTAGGAACGCGGCCCTTTGAACAGGGTCACCACCACTTCGTCGATGGACCGGCCACCTTCGCGGATCAATCCCACGTGGGCTGTATGGCTCGCCTGTGCAGCCAGTGATTTGGAAGGGAATAACCCGTCAACGATAGCAATCGCCTTCGGCCCGCTGAGCCGCAATACGCCAATGGCGCCGATGCCGGGAGGAGTGGCGAGCGCCACTATTGTATCATCCCAATCGGGTTGGGTATATTTCATGCGGCAAATATAATCAATAGCGCTCCTGGCAATTGTTGCAGTAATAGGTGCGGCGTTTGGTTTTGCCCAGTTCTTTTTTCTGCAACGGAATATGGCAGCGCGGGCATTCTGCCTGCTCATATACCTGCAGGTGCTTTTCCAATTCGTTCTTCCGCTTATAGCGTAAAAAGCTTTTGGCAAAACGCCGTACCTCACCGACCAGCTTCCGTAGCACCGGCAGGGGAATGTCACCGGCGCGGCTCATCGGATGAATCCGCGCGCGGAACAGGGTTTCGTTCTTGATGATATTGCCGGAACCGGAAACGATCTGCTGGTCCATCAGGCAATCACAGATCAGCGCATCGCCCCGTTCCGCCATCTTTTTTACCGCGTTGGCTGGCTTCCAGCGGCTCGACAAAATATCGACCGTCCAGTCGTAATGCGTGGTCAGCGGTTCAGTGATCAGTTCAAGCGAGCAAAGATAAAATGCCATCGTTTCGTTGCCGCTGAAATGCAGTACCAACTTGGCACGCCGTTTATTATCGGGGTTCACCGCCATCGACCCGAATAACAAAAAATGCACACGCAGGGTGCGATCGCCAAATACCAGGAGCAGGTGCTTTCCCCAGGTATGGATGGCCGTTAACGTACGGCCTTTCAGCGATCGTTGATGTGCATTTCCATAGCCGGCCACTTTTTGCACCGTTTTGCCGATAAAGCCGGTAAGCTTTTCGGCAGCTAATATGATCGTTGGTCCTTCGGGCATATTTTCATCCAATAAAATACCGGGCCATGGTCCATGCTGCTGCCAGGTAAACCTGGTGGATAAAAAACAACAAGGGCACCTGATTTACAGATGCCCTTATGTATGACAAGGAATACCCTAAACGATTCTTGTAATTACTCTGTTTCGAGGCGGAAGACAATCGGTTGCTTCTTGTAAGATTTCACCTGGCGGCCGTTTTGTACGGCTGGTGTCCACTTACCTGATTTCTTGATTACCCTTACCGCTTCTTCACGGAGCTCTTTGGGGCCGCTAATGGCTTCCACTTCACTTACGTTGCCTTCTTTGTCAACGATGAACTGAACCACCACGTTACCCTGGATCTCGTTGTCCTGCGCTTCCTGCGGATAACGCAGGTTCTTGTTCAGGTAACGCTGCCAGGCGCTCATACCACCGGGGTAGTCAGACTCGATCTCCACCTTGGTAAAGGTTTTGTCCCAGTCTTCCTCTACTTTTTTCGGTGCTTCCACCACGCCTTTTCCTTCGTCGGAGGCAGGGGGCGCCACGATACCTTCATCTTTCAGACCTTCCTGGTTGATGGTACCGATCTTGGTTTCTTCCAGTTTTTCTACTTCCGGGGGCTTTTCATCTTCTTTCACCTCTTCGTCTTTCACGATCTTGGGAGGCGTGAATTTGGCCATTTCCACTTTCGGCGGCTCCGGTTGGGGCGGCGGGGGTGGAGGTGGCGGCTCCGGTTGTTCCTGTTTTTTTACTTCTTCGAGCTGTACGTCCTGCACGATCATTTCCTGGGCCTTGTCCTTTTTGCCGATATTATTGGCAATCAGGCTGCCCACGGCCGCCAACAGGATAAATGCCAGCATACCCAGCACCGCCAGGGTCAGGCGCTTGTTGTAGGTTTTCCGCAGTTCGTAAGCGCCGTATTCTTTGTTCCGGCCATCAAAAATGATGTCCAGCGCATCAGCACTTAATATTTTATTTATTTCCATGTAGCGGGTTTT
>JBDHYM010000002.1:0-51354 GCA_039811405.1 Flavihumibacter sp.
GCAACCGTATCGTTGTTCGATTTTATGCCGGCGCAAACAGCCGTATGGATGAACGACTGGCAGTTTGTAAAGGAACGACTCGAATTGCAGGAAGAAGACCTGGGGCTGTTCCTGGCGCGGCACGAAGGCGACAGCCGTCCCCCCGACGAAGAAGAATCAGACAAACTGCAGAAGACCTCGGTGCATGCGGATGAATTTTTTACGGCCGCCGATATCGGGCAAATGCTGCGTTCGTACACAGTGGTCGAGATGGAAGGCAGTGCCAGCTACCCCGGTCGCCTGCCGCTGGAAATTGACTTTCATACGCGACCCCAGCCATCGTTCAACCGCCAGTTTGAACTGCTTATCAAAGATTTCCAGCAATGGGAGAAAAAGGGATTCGGGCTTTATTTTTTTGCCGAAAACCCCAAGCAACTGGAGCGGCTGCACAGCATTTTCGGAGACCTGAAAGCGGATATCCGTTTCACACCGGTACCGGTGGCCATTCACGGCGGCTTCATCGATGAAGACCTGAAGGTGGTTTGTTATACCGACCACCAGGTTTTTCAACGCTACCATAAGTACAAGGTCAGGCAGGCATATAACAAAAACAAGGCGCTTACCCTGCGCACCCTGCGCGAACTGCAGCCCGGCGATTATGTATCTCATATCGATCATGGCGTGGGGGTGTACAGCGGGCTGCAAAAGCTGGAGGTGAACGGTAAGCTGCAGGAAGCCGTTCGCATCATTTACAAAGACAGCGACATATTGTATGTGAACATCAGCAGCCTGCACAAAATATCGAAATATACCGGCAAGGAAGGAACCGTTCCCAAAGTGAATAAGCTGGGCAGCGATGCCTGGACGAAGCTGAAGGAAAAGACCAAGACCCGGGTGAAGGAGATCGCCTTTGATCTCATCAAATTATACGCACAGCGGAAAGCCCAGCAGGGATTTGCTTTTACACCAGACACCTACCTGCAGACAGAGCTGGAGGCGTCTTTTATTTACGAAGACACCCCCGACCAGAGTAAGGCATCGGCCGATGTGAAAAAAGACATGGAAGCGCCTTCGCCCATGGATCGCCTGGTCTGCGGCGACGTGGGTTTCGGCAAAACCGAGATCGCCATCAGGGCTGCCTTCAAAGCGGCGACCGACGGCAAGCAGGTGGCCGTATTGGTGCCTACCACCATTCTCGCTTTCCAGCATTACAAGACCTTTCGCGAGCGGCTGAAAGATTTTCCCGTTACGGTCGATTATGTGAACCGGTTCAGGTCGGCCAAGGAAAAAAAAGAAACCTACCGGAAAGTGGCCGAAGGGAAAGTAGAGATACTGGTAGGCACTCACAGCATATTGGGCAAAGACGTACAATTCAAAGACCTGGGCCTGCTGGTCATCGACGAAGAGCAGAAATTCGGTGTGGCGCACAAAGAAAAAATCAAAACCCTGCGCACCAATGTCGACTGCCTCACGCTAACGGCAACGCCTATTCCCAGAACCCTGCAGTTCAGCCTCATGGGCGCCCGCGACCTCAGTATCATGAATACCCCGCCGCCCAACCGGCAACCCATACAAACCGAGGTGCAGGTGTTCAATGAAGATGTTATCAGAGACGCCATTTATTTTGAAACCGAGCGTGGCGGGCAGGTATTCTTCATTCACAACCGCGTGCAGGGGCTGGCCGAGATGACGGCGATGATCCAGAGCCATTGCCCTGATCTCAGCGTGGGCTTTGCGCACGGGCAGATGGAAGGCCAGGTGCTCGAAGACCGCATCATGGACTTCATCGACAAGAAATACGACGTGCTGGTGTGTACGAATATCGTGGAAAGCGGCGTCGATATACCCAATGTGAATACCATCATCGTCAACAATGCGCACCAGTTCGGATTGAGCGACCTGCACCAGTTGCGCGGCCGCGTAGGGCGCAGCAACAGAAAAGCGTTCTGCTACCTGCTGGCGCCGCCGATGAGCACCCTGCCTGCTGATTCCAAGAAAAGACTGCAGACCCTCGAGCAGCACAGCGAGCTGGGCAGCGGTTTTCAGATCGCCATGCGCGATCTCGATATCAGGGGCGCCGGCAATATGCTGGGTGGCGAGCAAAGCGGCTTTATGGCCGAGATCGGTTTCGAGATGTACCAGAAAATACTCGACGAAGCCATTCGTGAATTGAAAAGAAGCTCGTTCAGGGAGCTGTTTAAGGAAGAGATCGCGCAGCAGGAAGACTATGTGCAGGACTGCAGCATCGATACCGACCTGGAGATATTGATTCCCGACGACTACGTGGAAAGCATTACCGAACGGCTGAGCTTATACCAGCGCCTCGACGATGCCGAAAATGAAGAGGAGCTGCAGGCTTTCTTTAACGAGATGGCCGACCGGTTTGGCCCCATACCCCCGCCTGTGGCCGACCTGTTCGATACCGTGCGGGTGCGCCGCCTGGCCGTAGCGCTCGGTTTTGAAAAGCTGCTGCTGCGTGATGAATCGCTCAAATGTTTCTTCGTAAACAAACACGACTCGCCTTATTTTGAATCGGACCTGTTTCACAACATCATCCGCTATCTCCAGAACAATACCAGCCATGCCCGGCTGAAGCAGACCGGTAAAAATTTCCTGCTGGTGGTTGACCGGATGAAAGACATGAAAACCATCCTGACCTTTCTCGAACGAATGCACCGCGGTGTAACGGCGCCGGTAGCGGCGGAATGAGCAGGGCTTGCGAAGAGCGGCCGGGTGCCGTGGGTGGGCTACCTGCTTACGGGCTAAGTGGTTGACAACTAGCTTCTTGGATCTATACAATTACCTCGCAGAAGCCCGTCAGCGCAGTTTCTTTTCCATAACAAAATGCGGAATCGTGACCTCTTCAAACTCGGGGCCGGCGATTTCATATCCCAGCCTTTCATAAAAGCCGACAGCCGTTTTACGCGCGTGCATTTTGAGTGTATGAAAGCCGCGGTCGCGCGCTATATTCTCGGCGAACAGCATCAGGGCCTTGCCGATGCCCTTGCCCTGGAGGTTGTTGCTGACGGCCATTTGCCTGAGCCGCACCACGGTGGGCTCTTCTTTTACCAGCATGCAGCAGCCCAGCATCTTCTCATCTTCAAAGGCGCCGATAAGAATCTCTTCTTTTTCCTTGTTAAGTTCTTCCTGGCTGAAACTAAGACCCAGCGGCCGGCGCAGGATGTCGTCGCGCAGCCTGATCATCTGGTTATATTCGACCGACCCGTGATCAATTATTTTTAATGCCATGAAGAAAAATTGTCGTTAGGTTCCTAAAATACAAAATTCTTGCTTACAATTGTCAGCGAAACAGGTTCCAACGCCTACAGCATCAAGGCTTTGGAGGCCAAATAATTAAAAAAACAGGCAAAAATTGTTATTTACCCAAAAAACATATTTTTGCAGCCGAAACTAAACTTTACCAAAATGTCAGACATCGCAACAAGAGTAAAAAAGATCATTGTTGATAAACTCGGAGTAGATGAAGCAGAAGTGACAAACGAAGCTTCCTTCACCAATGATCTGGGCGCTGACTCTCTGGATACAGTAGAACTGATCATGGAATTCGAGAAAGAATTCAATATCTCTATCCCGGATGAGCAAGCAGAAACAATCACTACTGTAGGCCAGGCTGTTGCTTATCTCGAAGAGCACGCTAAGTAAACAGATTCATCTGTTTCAGGCATATTCAATCCGCCTTTCGAAAGCAATTTTCGCTCAGAAGGCGGATTTATCACGTTTAAAATCCGGCAATTAACTACATGGAACTGAAAAGAGTAGTAGTAACGGGAATCGGTGCTTTGACCCCGGTGGGCAATACCCACCAGGAATATTGGAACGGGCTTGTCAACGGTGTTTCCGGCGCCGATATGATCACGCTGTTTGACGCTTCCAAATTCAAGACACGCTTCGCCTGCGAAGTAAAAAACTTCGACCCTGTCAGTTTCCTTGATAAGAAAGAAGCCCGGAAAATAGACCGCTTTACCCAATTCGCCCTGGTAGTGTCGGATGAAGCCATGGCCGATGCCGGGCTCACCAAAGACAATATCAACCCCGACCGGATCGGGGTGGTGATGGGCAGTGGTATCGGGGGATTGATCACTTTCCAGAACGAAGTGATCGAATTTGCCAAAGGCGACGGAACCCCCCGGTTCAATCCTTTCTTTATTCCCAAGATGATATTGGATATTGCCGCCGGCCAGATATCGATGCGGCACAACCTCCGCGGACCCAACTTCGCGGTGACCAGTGCTTGTGCCAGCAGCACCAACGCCATTATGGAGGCGGTAAACCTGATACGCCTGGGCAAGTCGGATATCATCATCAGCGGCGGCAGCGAAGCCGTGATCAGCGAAGCGGGCGTGGGTGGCTTCAATGCCATGAAAGCCATGAGCGAGCGCAACGATGATCCCAAAACAGCCAGTCGCCCGTACGACCGCGACCGCGATGGTTTCGTAATGGGCGAAGCCGCCGGCATCCTGGTGCTGGAAGAACTGGAGCACGCCAGAGCCCGTGGTGCCCGGATCTATTGCGAGATTGCCGGCGCCGGCGCTACAGCCGATGCCCATCACATCACTGCCCCTCATCCTGAAGGGCTGGGCGCCCGCAATGTGATGCTGGCCGCTCTCAACGATGCCGGCCTCCGGCCTGAAGACATCGATTATATCAATACCCACGGCACCTCCACACCCCTGGGCGACATCGCTGAAACCAAGGCCATCGTAGATGTTTTCGGTGAACACGCATACCGGCTGAACATCAGCTCTACCAAATCGATGACGGGTCATTGCCTCGGCGCCGCCGGCGTGATAGAAGCCATTGCCGCCGTAAAAGCGGTGGTGCATGATTTGGTGCCGCCTACCATCAACCATTTCAACGACGACCCCGAGCTCGACGACCGGCTCGACTTCACGTTCAACAAGGCCCGGCAGCGAACCGTGCGTGCCGCACTGAGCAATACCTTCGGATTCGGCGGTCACAACGCCTGCGTCATTGTTAAGAAATTTGAAGCCTGATACGTCCAATCTGCGGGCAATCGCTTAACTTGACGACTGCTAACCAATCATCCTGTGGGTTTATTTGACAATTTCATTATTGGATCTTCCGAGAAGGCGACCTTCAAAAAACAACTGAAGAACGTGCTTGGCTTTGTGCCGGGTAATACTGAATTGTACCGGACGGCGCTTACGCACCGTTCCGTAAAAGACAGCGCCGCCCAGAACAACGAACGCCTGGAATACCTGGGCGATGCCATTCTCAGCAGCATCGTCGCCGATTTTCTCTTTAAGAAATACCCCTACCGCGAAGAAGGTTTTCTCACCGAAATGCGCAGCAAAATGGTGAACCGCGTTACGCTCAACGACGTGGCCGTTAAAATGGGGCTGAAAAAAATCGTCTACTTCAACAAATTCGACAACTCCCTCAGGGTCAGCCAGATCTTCGGCAATACGCTTGAAGCGGTGGTAGGCGCGGTGTACCTCGACCGGGGCTTCAAAAAAACCAGGCGATGGGTAATGGAACGCGTTATCCTGCCCTATATGTTCATGGACGACCTGGAACACCTGGAGATCAACCATAAAAACAAGCTGTACGGCTGGGCCAACAAAAACGGCAAGAACCTGGAGTTCGAAACGCTCGAAGAAAAATTCGAAGGCGGTCGCCGGCTGTTCACCGTCGGGGCAGTGATCGACGGCCAATTGATCGCCCAGGGAAAGGCCTACAATAAAAAAGACGCCAGCCAGGTAGCGGCGCAGGTAGCGGTGGAAAAACTGGGGCTGAATAAGGAAGAACAACAATGATGGTGGTTTAAGGTTTGTGGTTTGGGGTTTATGGTTGGTTTGAGGTTTGAAGTTTGAGGTGGCTGCCGCGTGCGGGATATGCCGGGATACGGCTGGCTTTGCTCATCAGTTAGTTATGATTTTTTGTTGAGCTGGCGGGGCATTGGCGGTAGGCCGGGGTCTCAACCAATTGGGTTAATTTTGCGTTGTAGCTAAAATGGCCTTCGAGGGTATGCTGACACTTCCCGTTTATTTTGATAACAATGCAACTACGCCGGTAGATCCGCGGGTGCTGGCCGCGATGATGCCGTATTTTACCGAGGCATTCGGCAATGCGGCAAGTCGCCATCACCCCTTCGGATGGGCGGCTGCGGAAGCGGTTGGTTTTGCGCGCGAGCAGGCGGCTGCGCTGATAGGGGCTGATCCGGTGGAAATCATTTTTACCTCGGGCGCTACCGAAAGCGATAACCTGGCCATCAAGGGCGTTTTCGACATGTATGCCGGTAAGGGCAATCACATCATCACCTGCGTAACAGAGCACAAAGCGGTGCTTGATACCTGCGCGCACCTGGAGAAGCAAGGGGCTGAGGTAACCTATCTGCCGGTGAACAGCCGCGGATTGATCGATCCTGCGGCGCTGGATGCCGCCATCAGGCCTGCGACCGTGCTCATAGCGATCATGTACGCGAACAACGAAACCGGCACCATCATGCCGGTGCGCGAAATCGGCGCCATCGCCAAAAAGCACGGAGTGCCGTTCTTTTCGGATGCCACCCAGGCAGTGGGCAAGATACCCGTTGACGTGCAGGCCGATGGCGTTGACCTGCTGGCTTTTTCCGCGCATAAAATGTACGGACCGAAGGGAGTGGGGGCCTTATACGTGCGCCGTCGCAATCCCCGCATCCGGCTGACGCCACAAATGGACGGAGGCGGCCATGAGCGCGGCATGCGGTCGGGTACGCTGAATGTGCCGGGTATCGCGGGGCTGGGCCGCGCGGCTGCCATCTGCCAGTCGGAAATGGAAGCCGAGTCGCGTCGCCTCAGTGCTTTGCGCGATAAGCTTGAAACAGGATTGCTGGCATTGGGGCGGGTGTATGTGAACGGCAACCCGGATTACCGCCTGCCGCATGTAACCAATCTTTCGTTCGGGCATGCCGACGGACAATTACTGCTGTCGGGTTTCAATAAAAATATTGCTGTTTCTTCGGGATCTGCCTGTACCTCGGCTTCGCCCGAGCCCTCGTTTGTATTGAAAGCGATGGGACTGGATGATGAGCTGGCTTATGCATCGTTTCGTTTCTCACTGGGCCGTTTTACCACCGAAGAGCAGGTCGACTACTGCCTTCAATCCGTGAAAGAAACTGTTATTAAATTGCGCTCATCCGATCTTTTTGTGTGAAAATGACGCTCATTTAACCGTTATAGTATGATCTACGTAAGCGATAAAGCCCGCGAAAGGGTGATAAAACTGATGCAGGAAGAAAACCTCGATGCCGGTAAAGGTTATTTTTTGCGGGTATCTGTGGTGGGCGGCGGCTGCTCGGGATTGAGCTATAAGCTCGATTTCGACAATGAACCCAAGCCCGGCGACCAGGCTTTCGAAAACAATGGCGTTAAAGTGGTTACCGACCTGAAAAGTTTTCTCTACCTCGTAGACACCGTTCTTGAATATTCCGAAGGCCTCAACGGGAAAGGGTTTTATTTCGACAACCCCAATGCCAGCCGCACCTGTGCGTGTGGGGAGAGTTTTGCGGTTTGAGGTTTGAAGTTTGAGGTTTGAGGTGGGTCGCTGATTGTGCCGAAAACTGTCATTGTCGCGACCCACCTCAAACCTCAAACTTCAAACCTCAAACTTTCCTTATTTTTGTTTCATGTGGTCTATCTGTAGAAAGGAGTTCCGTCAGTTTTTTGGCAGCTTGACCGGGTTGGTGGCCGTAGTGATATTTCTACTGATGACCGGTTTATTCCTGTTCGTTTTCCCCGACAGCAGTATCCTCGAATACGGATACGCCTCGCTCGATAAATTCTTTGAGCTGGCTCCCTGGATATTGTTGTTCCTGGTGCCGGCCGTAACCATGCGCAGCTGGGCCGATGAGTTCAGATCGGGCACTTTCGAGATCCTGCAAACCCGGCCGCTGACGGCGGCGCAACTGGTAGCAGGAAAATACCTGGGCGCCTTTTCCATTGTACTGGTGGCGCTCTTACCCACCATCATATATGTTTTCAGCGTACAGGCTTTATCGGTAGATAAGGGTATCGACACGGGCGGCACCATTGGCTCTTACGCGGGGCTCCTCCTGCTGGCCGCCGTATTTACCGCCATCGGCACGTGGTGCAGCAGTCTCACCCCCAACCCGGTGATCGCTTTCCTGCTGAGCGCCTTTATGTGCTTCCTGCTGTATACCGGCTTCGATGCGCTCAGCAAATTGCCGGCGCTGCAAGGGAACCTCGATTACCTGCTGGAATCCACCGGCATTAATTTTCATTATAAGAGCATCAGCCGGGGTGTTATCGACAGCCGCGACATTGTCTATTTCGGCTCCGTCATCGCCTTTTTCCTGCTCATCACCAATCGTAAAATCGCTTTACGCCCCTGATTCATGAAACGACTGCTGCAATCACGTTATGGCTGGATAATATTGCTGGTGCTGCTGCTATTGGTTAACTGGCTGGCCGGTTTCCGGCCCCTGCGCGCCGATCTGACCGCCGAAAAACGATACACCCTTTCCGCACCCACCAAACAACTGCTGGGCTCGCTCGAAGGAACGGCCCAGGTAGATGTGCTGCTCAGCGGCGATATGCCTGCCGGCTTCCGCAAGCTGGCCAACAGCACCAACGACCTGTTGTCTGAATTCAAGTCGTACGGCAAAACAAATTTCCTGTTCCGGTTCATTAAACCCGGCGAGGGACTGAACGATACGGCCAAAGCCGCCCTGTACGATTCGCTGAGCCGGCTGGGATTGCACCCCACCAATATCAAGGCGCAGACGAAAGAAGGAGAGGGCAGCGAAGAGCGGCTGGTATTTCCCGGCGCGGTGATCACGTACAAAGGCAGAACCACCGCCATCGACCTGCTGCAGGGCGTGAGCGCAACCGGCGGATTGGAGTCGCTCAACAAGGCCGAGGCATTGCTGGAATATAAATTTACCAACGCCATTCACCAGCTAAGCCTGGATACTATTCCCCTGGTCGGTTACCTCGTGGGGAACGGAGAGCCGGTCAACGACCAGGTGAGAGACCTGATAGAAGGGGTGCTGGCCCGGCATTACGTGGCCCGGATATTGCCTATAGACAGTGTGCCGGTAATCCCCGCCGTTTTCAAGGCTATGGTCATTACCAAACCCACCGGTAAATTCACCGACCTGCAAAAGCTGAAGCTGGATCAATACGTAATGCACGGCGGTAAGCTGATCTGGATGGTCGACAACCTGTATGCTGAAATGGACAGCCTGCTGCGTGTACAGAATGAATTCATCGCCTTCGACCGTGCACTGAATATCGAAGACCAGTTGTTTAAATACGGCGTGCGGATCAACCTCGACCTGGTACAAGACCTGAATGCCGATAACAATCCTTCAGTGGTGGGAACCGTCGGCGGTAAGCCGCAAATAGAACTGCTGCCCTGGTTTTATTCTCCGTTGCTTACTAACAGCAACGGACACCCGATTGCGAAGAACCTCGATTATGTGCTGGCACAGTTTCCCAATTCCATTGATACGGTGGGTGCGCCGGGCATCAAAAAGACCATCCTGCTGCATACCTCCTCGCGCTCGCGTATTCTGCCCTCGCCGGCCAAAGTAAGCTGGCAGCGCCTGCAGACCGAAGAAGACTTCAACACCTTCAATAAAAGCGTCGTTCCCGTGGCGGTATTACTCGAAGGAAGCTTTCATTCTCTTTACGCCAACCGCGTAACCGAAGAACAGCAGGCCGACCTAAAAGCCGGCGGACTCAGTTTCCAGGCGCAGTCGCCCCCCAATAAAATGATCGTGATTTCCGATGGCGATATTGCCCTGAATGCCGTTACCCAGAAAGAAGGCCCCCTGCCCATGGGCATGAATCCCTATACCAAATACCAGTATGCCAACAAAGACTTTATCCAGAACAGCATTGAATACCTGGTTGATGAGTCGGGCATACTCGAAACCAGGGCCAAAGACTATACCCTTCGGCTGCTCGATAAGAAAAAGCTGGAAGACGATAAGACCCGCTGGCAATTCATCAATATTGCCGTGCCGGTATTGCTGATACTGCTTTTCGGTTATGGATACCAGTGGTGGCGAAAGAAAAAGTACCGGTTTAAAAAATGAACGCTGAACAAATCACTTACCTCGTTTTCGGCATCGTGCTGCTGCTGGCGCTGGCCTTCGACCTTGGCCTGCTCAGTAAGCGGAACACGAAGGTCACCATGCGCACGGCATTGTTTCAAACCATTTTCTGGGTGGTGCTGGCGCTGGCCTTTTTTGTTTTTATGTGGCTGGAAGACGGCAAGGTGCCCGCGCTGGAATACCTGAGCGCCTACCTGATGGAATGGTCGCTCAGCATCGATAATATTTTCGTTTTCATCCTGATCTTCTCTTTCTTCGGCCTCAAAGAACAATATGTGCCGCGCGTATTGCTGATCGGTATATTAATGGCCATCGTGTTCAGGGTCATTTTCATTTCGGTAGGCATCGTGCTGATCGAACGGTTCACCTGGCTGCTGTATATCTTTGGCGCCCTGCTGCTGTTCACCGGCATTAAAATGTTCACTGCCGAATCGCATGAAGAGCCGAACCTCGAAGAGAACAAAGTGTACAAGCTGCTGCGCAGAGCGCTTCCCGTCATTCCAACCGACGGCGACGGCAAGTTTATGATCCGCGTCAACGGCAAAAGGTATTTCACCAATATGTTCGTCGTCATCGTTATGCTGGCTACGACCGATATCGTATTTGCGCTTGATTCCATTCCCGCCGTATTCGCTATTTCGCAGAACCGGCTCGTTATCTATACCTCGAATATTTTTGCCGTGCTGGGCCTTCGCTCGCTGTTCTTTCTGCTGAAAGGCGCGGTGAATAAATTCGCTTACCTGCAGCAGGGCATCGCGGTGGTGCTGGTGTTTATCGGGCTGAAAATGCTGGTGACCTATTTCCACGTACATGTTCCGGTGGTGGTTTCGCTGCTGGTGATTGTGGTATGTATTGCTGCATCGATCGTGTACAGCATCAGTGTGGCCAACCGCGACGACGCAAAGGTGGATGCAGGGAATGACCGCGAATTGCATTGACCATGTACAGCCTGGACGACATAGCCCTTTTTACCGGTGGCAAATGGCTCCAACAGCCAACCGAATGTGCTGTCGAACACCTGCTGACCGACAGCCGCCGTTTGTTGTTTCCCGCTGCCAGCCTGTTCTTCGCCATCCATACCGCCAGCCGGAACGGCCACCTGTTTATTCAACGGCTGTACGATAAGGGGGTGCGTTGTTTCGTGGTAAGTGAAGAAGTTGACCTGACCCTGCTTCCTGAAGCGAACATCTTATTGGTACACGATGGCCTGGCGGCCCTGCAGCGGTTGGCGGCCGAACACCGCCGCCGGTTCTCTTACCCGGTGATCGGCATCACCGGCAGCAACGGGAAAACCATCGTGAAGGAGTGGCTGTACCAATTGCTGGAAGGCAACTATACCGTTGTACGAAGCCCGCGAAGCTATAATTCCCAACTGGGCGTACCGCTGAGCGTGTGGCAGATGAGCAATGCCGATAACCTCGCCATTTTCGAAGCGGGTATTTCCGAGCCGGGCGAGATGGACCGCCTGGCATCTGTCATCGAGCCTACGATAGGCATATTCACCAACCTGGGCGCCGCACACAGCGAAGGGTTTCTTTCCATGGAACAGAAGCTGGAGGAAAAATGGACACTCTTTCGCCATGCCGGTATTGTCATCTTCAGGCAGGGCAATCCCATCGTTGACGAATGGGCGCAGGTAAAGGCGGCCGAGGGCATTGGTCTCTTTACCTGGGGGCGCGATGAAGACTGTACCATGCAGGTTAGCGACGATCTTATTATTCGCTACCAGGGGCAGTCGATCAGGCTAGAGCCTCCTTTCGCCGACGATGCTTCTGTCGAAAACCTGCTGCATTGCTGCGCCTGCCTGCTGTTGCTGGGAATTGACATCCACTCGTTAAACGACAGGATCAGGCAGCTTCGCCCCGTGGCCATGCGCCTCGAGCTGAAAGAAGGGATCAATAGCTGCTCGCTGATCAACGACAGCTATTCGGCCGATCTCAGCTCGCTCGATATTGCCCTTGATTTTTTACTACGCCAGCAACAGCACTTACGCAAGACCGTTATATTGTCCGATATCCCGCAGTCGGGTCTTGATCCCGGCCAGCTATACGGGCAGGTGGCGGCTTTGTTACGGCATTATAAGGTGAACCGGCTGATCGCCATCGGCCCGGTCATTGGTGCCTATGAACCGATCTTTAAGGAGAAGGGACTCGAATATCAGCATTTTCTATCGACTGAAAATTGCGTGAACCGTTTCGACGAGCTTCTTTTTCACGATGAAGCCATCCTTGTCAAGGGCGCCCGCTCTTTTGGCTTTGAGGCTATTTCGTCGCTGCTGGAAAAGCAGGAACACCAAACGGTGCTGGAGGTTGACCTCAATGCGCTGCTGTACAACCTGCGCCAATACCAGCAACTGTTGAAGCCCGGCACACGGCTGATGGCCATGGTAAAAGCGTTTTCTTACGGTACCGGCAGCTTTGAGATTGCCAACCTCTTGCAATACCACGGGGTGGACTACCTGGCGGTGGCTTATACCGACGAAGGACTTGCGTTGCGACGAGGCGGCATTCACCTGCCTATACTGGTGATGAACGCCGCGCCTGCAGATTTTTCCGCGCTCATAGAATACAACCTGGAACCGGTGATCTATTCGCTTTCCATGTACCGTCAGTTCGACCGGTTCGTGCGGCAGGAGGGCCTGGCGCAGGTGCCGGTGCATATTGAGCTGGAAACCGGGATGAACCGCCTGGGCTTCTCGGGCGACGAGCTGCAGGAGCTGCTGGCCTTGCTGCCCGCGTCGGCGTTCAAGGTACAGTCGGTGTTCAGTCACCTGGCCGCCAGCGAAGATCCCGCCCTCGATGCGTTTACCGCCGGGCAGGTAGCGCTTTTCAACCGGTATGCAGACGTGATTGCCGCCGTACTGCCGTATCCCTTCTTGCGGCATATTGAGAATACGGCCGCCATTGCGCGGCGACCCGGCTGGCAGTTCGATATGGTGCGGCTGGGCATCGGCCTCTATGGGGTGGCTTCTGCGCGTGCCGGCGAACTGTTCCTGAAACCGGTATCGACCCTGAAAACAACCATCGCCCAGGTCAAGCGGCTACCGCCGGGTGAAACGGTGGGCTATAACCGAAAAGGCGTGGTAACGCAGCCTTCTCTCATTGCTACCGTTCGCATCGGTTATGCCGATGGCTACCCGCGAAGCCTGGGGAACGGCCGCGGCCAGATGCTGGTAAAGGGCCGCCCCGCACCCGTGATCGGCTCAGTGTGTATGGACATGACGATGATCGATATAACCGGTATCGAAGGCGTGGATGAGAGCAGCCCGGTGGTTGTTTTCGGCGAAGGATTGCCCGTTGAGCAGGTAGCCGCCGCGGCAGGCACCATTGCCTACGAGCTGCTGACGGGTATTTCACAGCGTGTTAAAAGGATATATTACCAGGACTAGTGTCTTTGCAACGGTTATCTTTGCCCCTTTATTGACGATATGGGAAAAGCGCGAAATGTCATTTTGTTGATCCTCCTTCTCCTGGCCGTGGACCAGGTGATCAAGATATGGGTAAAAACACATATGCCCCTGAGCTACCATTGGGATGCCAGCCACCAGCCCATCACGCCGTACGACCGGGGCATAAGACCCTTCGGTGAAAAGGCCGAATGGTGCCAGATCTATTTCGTGGAAAACGAGGGCATGGCCTGGGGCCTCAAATTCGGCGGCGGCATCGGCAAGATGGCGCTTACACTTTTCAGAATGGTTGCCGTCGTTTTCGGGGTTTGGTATATCAGGGAGATTCTTCGCAAGAAGCAGCACCCCGGGTTTATCCTTTGCGTGGCGCTGATCTTTGCCGGCGCCCTCGGCAACCTGATCGATAGCATGTTCTACGGGCTGATCTTCGACGAAAGTACCTATACATCGGTAGCCACGCTCTTTCCCCCCAAAGGATATGCGGGCTTTTTGCACGGAAAGGTGGTCGATATGTTCTATTTTCCGCTGATCCGTTCTACCTATCCCTCGTGGTTTCCGTTTGTAGGGGGCGATGATTTTGAGTTTTTCAGCCCGGTATTCAACCTGGCCGACGCCGCTATTTCCGTGGGCGTTATAGCCCTGTTAATCTTCCAGAAAAGGTTTATGCATCACCCTGAAGACGCCAGCGAAAAAGCAGTTGGCATCTGATTTGTACCTGTTGAGCATGCGAGTTTTTATTGCTTTGCTGGCAGGCGGTATGCTGCTCACGGGCTGTTTCAAGGAAAAAAGCATTGAACTGAAACCAGAACCCGAAACGCCCGAACATCCCTGGCGTTTCGAGGTGGGTACACAAGCCTATTCCGGTTCGGTGGATGTTATCAGGATTGATTCGGTCGGCGGTGCGGCTATGCTGACGGTAAGCGGGGTAGATGCCGCGGGTAAGGGGCGGATCGCATTGCAGGTGGTCGCTATCGACCTGGCGCCGGGCACCTACCAGGCGCCTTCGGTTTCTTTCGTCTATACCGAAGATGCGAACCCGGTTTATCAATCCGACGGCAGCGCGGGCAATTTCAGCATCACGCTTAGCACGGTCAATGAGAATGAGGTAGTCGGCACCTTTTCCGGCACTATCCAATCAACCGACAGCAGCACGGCCACCCTCTCCAATGGCAGTTTCAGCGGCACCCGTTAAGCACAACGGCGTCTTAAATGAAATACCTCACTTTGACAAGTGAGGTATATTAAACCCTATATTCGAAATTGACAACATTTCCTTATAAACCAAGCCTTTTTTGGTTTTTCCAGTGGATATTGGTCGTCAAGATGAAATAAGGAACGGACCAAAACAGAACATGAGACTAACTATCTTGCTTTATTCTTATTAATGTTTTTAATGCCGGGAAATTGGAGAACGGGCGATGCGCCTGATTTATTGCAGGCAACCGCAGACCTTCGATGGTTGGTTTGCCATTAAGTGGTTCCTGGTAAATAAAAAAACAGGCCACGGGGGCCTGTTACTATGAAAACAGTAATTGTTCGATGCCGGATTCGTAGTTTTTCTAAGCCCAGGTCGTAAAGGCAACCATGAGGATGGCTGAAACGGCAAGGCTATACACTACCATGGCTTTCAAAAGGGGACGATACGCATTCATAAGACGGATATTTATTGGTAGATCAAAGATGCAAAACAGGGCGGGGTTTTGCAAGCGCCTTTAGACGAAGGGCGGGGAATTTTAGATTATTGGAAACCTTCTCAAATATTCCCTACCATCTTTGCCGGCACCACCCACTGGTCAAACTCTTCGGGTGTCAGGTAGCCCAGCTTCACTGCCATCTCTTTCAGCGTCGTATGCTCCTTGTGCGCTTTCTGTGCAATTTCGGCGGCTTTGTAATAACCGATTTTCGTGTTCAACGCGGTTACCAGCATCAGTGAATTGTCCACGTGCTTTTTGATATTGGCTTCGATGGGTTCGATGCCAACCGCACATTTGTCGTTGAAGCTTACACAGCCTTCGCCAATCAGCCGGGCACTGTGCAGGAAATTATAGATCATCATCGGCTTGAACACGTTGAGCTCGAAATGTCCCGTGGCGCCGCCGATATTGATGGCCACATCGTTGCCCAGCACCTGGGCGGCGATCATGGTCAGCGCTTCACATTGCGTAGGGTTTACCTTGCCGGGCATGATCGAGGAGCCGGGCTCATTGTCGGGAATGAATAATTCGCCGATGCCCGAACGCGGTCCGCTGGACAGCATGCGAATATCGTTGGCGATCTTCATCAGGCTCACGGCGGCGGTTTTCAGCGCGCCATGCGATTCAACAATGGCATCATGTGCCGCCAGCGATTCGAACTTATTTTCTGCCGTAACAAAAGGCAGCCCGGTAAGGGCGGCGATATGTTTGGCCACATTCACGGCATAGTTATCAGGGGTATTGATGCCGGTGCCCACGGCGGTTCCGCCCAGGGCCAGCTCGGCGAGGTGCGGCAGGGTGTTTCTAATGGCCTTGAGCGCATGGTCTAACTGCGATACATAACCGCTGAACTCCTGCCCTACGGTGAGGGGGGTGGCATCCATGAAATGCGTGCGGCCGATCTTCACCACGTGCATGAACTGTTTGCTTTTGGCGGCAAGTGTGTTGCGCAGCTTTTCAATACCGGGAATGGTTACCTCGATCAGCATCTTATAGGCAGCAATATGCATGGCCGTGGGGAAGGTATCGTTCGACGATTGCGATTTGTTCACGTCGTCGTTGGGATGCAGGAACTTTTCCTTATCGGCCAGTTGGCCGCCATTCAGCACATGACCACGGTACGCCACCACCTCGTTCACGTTCATGTTGCTTTGTGTACCTGAACCCGTTTGCCATACCACCAGCGGGAAATAATCGTCGAGCTTGCCTGCGAGGATTTCGTCGCACACTTTGCCGATCATATCCGACTTTTCTTTGGCCAGCACACCGGCTTCAAAATTGGTGATGGCTGCTGCTTTTTTCAGGTAGGCAAAGGCGCGAATGATCTCGATCGGCATCCGGTTGGTAGCCTGCGCGATCCTGAAATTGTCGATGCTGCGCTGGGTCTGGGCGCCATAATAGGCATCCACGGGTACTTTCACTTCACCCATGGTGTCTTTCTCTATTCTGTAGTCCATAAAACGGGAATTGGTTGGCCGCAAAGTTAGCTTATTCGCCCTTAAAGGATGGCTTGCGTTTCTCCAAAAAAGCTGTTGCGCCTTCTTTGGCATCGGCCGAATCGAAGAGTGCACCGAAAGCCTTCATCTCTGCTTCCAGTCCGCCGGGGTCGCCCAGGGCGGCTATATTGGTCAGTCGTATTACTTCGGCAATGGCCAGGGGCGCTTTGCCGAGAATGGCAGCCGCGATGGCCGTGGTGGCGGGTATCAGCGCCTCGGCCGTGGTCACCTGGTTGACCAGCCCATAGCGTAGCGCCGTCGCTGCGTCGATCAGTCCGCCGGTCATCATCATCTCCATCGCGCGACCTTTGCCCACCAACTGTGTAAGCCGCTGCGTACCGCCATAACCGGGAACCAGCCCCAGGTTCACTTCCGGTTGTCCGAAACGGGCCTGGTCGCTCGCGATCCTGAAATGGCAGGCCATGGCGAGCTCGCAGCCGCCGCCCAATGCAAATCCATTTACGGCGGCGATGACAGGCTTGGAACAGTTCTCTATTTTACTGAAAACAGTTTCTTGTCCGCGGCGGGCCAGCGCTTCACCGCCCTGCCCGTCCAGTGCAGTAAACTCGCTGATATCAGCGCCTGCTACAAAACTCTTCGGCCCTGCGCCGGTGATAATGGCTGCGCCGATCAGCTTGTTATCGATCACTTCGTCGATGGCTTCCGACAACTCGCTGATCACGGTTTTATTCAGTGCGTTCAGCTTGTCGGGCCGGTTGATCGTGATGGTGAAGAGCCGGTCGTGCAGGGTGGTCAGAATGGTTTGGTACATGACGGTTGGTATTAAAGATGCGTAGCTGTTGCCGGCGGTGCCGGATAGCTGCATAAAGATAATCGTTGTGCGGCCGATCTGCGCTTGCTCAAGGTGCGCCTATTAGGCCAGCGCCTGCAACCCCCGGGAAATACGCCTGCCTGTTTCGGCGGCGCCCAGCAGTGCGGCGATCTCGAATACCGCGGGACCGAATTTGCCACCCACCAGCATAAGCCGGAAAGGCAGTTGCAGCTCACCCACTTTGAGCCCGTGTTTGGCTGCCAGCTCTTTGAATACCTGCTCTACTGCCGCGGCATCGCCTGCTACGGGCGGCAGGCTGTCGGCCAGTTCCCGGAAGAAACCTGTTTTTTCGGGACTCCATTTGCCGGCCGCCGCCTGCATATCGGGTTGTTCGGGCGCCCGGTAGAAAAAGCCCGCCTGCGTGGCAAAATCGGTGGTGAAGGTGCAGCGGTCTTTCACCAGGGCGATCACTTGCTTCGTGTATTCGTCATCGTTAGTATCGATCCCTTCCTGCTGCAGCGCGGCCTTCACATCGGGCAGCAATCTCTCCGGCGTAGCCGCTTTTATCCATTCGTGGTTGAACCACTTTGCTTTTTCGAAATCGAACCGCGCGCCGCCCTTGTGTACCCTGTCGAGGCTGAAGGCATTGACCAGCTCGTCGAGGCTGAATATTTCTTTGCCGGTGCCATCGTTCCACCCCAGCAGCGCAAGCATATTGACGAAGGCTTCTGGCAGGAAGCCTCGTTCGCGAAAGCCGGTGGTGAGTTCACCTGTTTTGGGGTCGGTCCAGTTCATCGCGAACACGGGAAAGCCGAGCCGGTCGCCATCGCGCTTGCTGAGCTTCCCGTTGCCGTCGGGTTTCAGTATCAGCGGCAGGTGCGCCCATTGCGGCATGCTGTCTTTCCAACCCAGGTAATCCCACAACAGGAGGTGCACCGGGGCAGAGGGCAGCCATTCTTCTCCCCGGAAGGCATGGGTGATTTTCATCAGGTAATCGTCTACCACTACGGCGAGGTGATACGTGGGCATGCCATCCTGCTTCAGCAATACCTTATCATCGACCGTACCCGTATTGAATTCGACCTCACCGCGCACCAGATCGGTGAAGCGCAGGGCCTGGTCGGCCGGCATACTGATTCGGATCACATAAGGAATACCTTCGCCGATAAGCCGCGCAGTTTCTTTCTCACCCAGCGTAAGCGAATTTTTCATGGCGCTCCGCAGGCGGTGATCATATTGGGGCGACGGATTTTCGGCCGTGCGATAACGTTGCCGCATCTCTTCCAGCTCGGCAGGTGTATCGAAGGCATAATAGGCATGTCCCGCCGCTACCAGCTTTTCGGCATAACCGCAGTACATTTCCTTGCGCTCGCTTTGGCGGTAGGGGCCGTACGGGCCGCCGGTAAGCGCGCTTTCATCGGGCATGAGCCCGCACCAGCGCAGGCAATCCAGGATATATTCTTCGGCGCCGGGAACAAAACGCGATTGATCTGTGTCTTCGATACGCAGTATAAATTCACCGTGGTGACGGCGGGCAAATAAATAGTTGTAGAGAACGGTACGTACGCCGCCGAGGTGGAGGCCGCCCGTGGGGCTGGGTGCAAAACGAACGCGGATCTTGTTTGACATGGCGGCAAAATTAATAAGAATGCTAGGTTTGTTATTATGAAGTACTGGAAAACCGGGAACAGGTTGTTACGGGCAATGTACCCGCGACGAATATGGCAGATGAACGATGCCGCGAAAAAGATCTACCTGAGCTTCGACGACGGGCCGCATCCCCGCATTACGCCCTGGGTACTGGATCTGCTGCGGCAATACGAGGCCAAAGCAAGTTTTTTCTGCATTGGTAAAAATGTGAAAGAATACCCGCAGGTATATGAGCAGTTGTTACGCGAAGGTCATGTGGCGGGTAACCATACCATGCAGCACCTGAATGGCTGGAAAACAGGCGATGCGGAATATCTGGACGATGTGCGGGCGTGCAGCCGGTGGGTGGACAGCAAACTGTTTCGCCCGCCTTATGGCAAACTCACCAGTTTCCAGTCTGCCCTATTGCAGCGGCAGCAGTATCGTATCATCATGTGGTCGGTGCTCAGTGGTGATTTTGACAAAACGATCGATGGCGCCCGTTGCTGGGCAAATGTGCAAGCCAATACCCGCAGCGGATCGATCATTGTGTTTCATGATAGTGAAAAGGCATACGACCGCCTGACGTATGCGTTGCCGCGTACGTTGCAGACATTCACGGAGCAGGGCTATCGTTTTGAAGCGATACGGATGGATAGTGTACAGCTTACCAAAAGGCAATAAATAAGAGAATAGCGTAATAAGAAAAAGGGGTTAAAAAAAGTTGGGCCTGGGTAGAAACCCTGGCCCGTTTTTAATCCGTACCCTATGAAAACTATTTTAAAGGTATATAATTTTTTATTACTTCAAAGTAATTTCTGCTGATACCCCATTTACCGTAATAACGGCCTTGTTGTCGCAATCGCCGTTGCCGAAATCGAGACTGGCCTGGGCGCCGGCGTTGCCCTCGATACCCTGAACGCCTTTGGAGATCCAGCCGCAGGTGGTCCGCTTTTCCAGGGGGGTGATATTGTAACCGGTCCAGCTATAGACGACGCCGTTTTTCTGGACCGATCCGTTGCCTTGCCCCACGATGGTATATAGGTCGTCGCTGGGATCGAACGGGGTGTTCCAGCCTTCTTTTTGGGTGAACACCCGTGTGCCGGTCCAGTTTATGACGGTGCCGTCGGTCGCCGTCAGCTTGCCACCTGTAACGGCACTGCTAAAGATCAGTTGGTTGTTGCTGCTGCTGTTGGTGAGGGTATGGGTACCCTCCACCTGGATATTGTTTACCGAATAATCGTTGAAGCTGCTGGTGGCTGTAGCGCCATTGATCCACAACGGCTTAGTGTACAGGGTGCTGATCTTTCCCTTCCGGGTGCGGCCATCGGGCCCTACACAGCCGTTGCCGAAATCGATGGTGATATTTACCGGGAAGCTGTCGTTCTGGTTCACAAAATTCCATGATACGGTAAAGCAGCTGGCTTCGCGATGGCCGGCGGCTGCCTGGCGGTTGGCGGAAAAGACGCCGGTGCCGCCCACCGCTACCGCTTTGTCGACCCCGATCACGTTCAGCACCACATCGTCGAAGCTGGCATTGGCCTGCAGCTCGCCGGTTGCGGTAGCCTGGTTTTGTGCGGGAATGGCGCCCGTGGAAGCGCCGGGATCTGATTTGGTACAAGCCGCCAGCAGCAGGCCGGCGCCGATGCAAAAAGCGCCTATAGGACGCAGGGAGAGGAGCGTGTTTTTCATACAGTACTGGTTTTTGCCCGCCGTCAGCGGCGGGGCCAGTAATATAAACGTTGAAAACTGACTTAAATTTTGTGGAACTTTGCCCATATGACCCTGATTGACACCCATGCCCACCTGTACGTGGAGGCATTTAAAACCGAGGCAGATGCCGTGGTGGCGCGGGCCGTGGCGGCGGGGGTAAGCAAGATATTCCTGCCAGCCATCGATTCGGCCGAACACGCCAACCTGCTCGACCTGGTGGCCAGGTATCCTGATAATTGCGTGGGAATGATGGGATTGCACCCCTGCCATGTAAAAGACAATATGGAAGAAGAACTGGCTGCGGTGGAAGCACTGCTGGCGGAACATGCTTTTGCGGCGATCGGGGAGATCGGGCTGGATTTTTATTGGGATCGCAGCTATACCGACCAGCAATACACCGCTTTTCGCCGGCAGTTGCAATGGGCAAAAAAATACGGCATTCCGGTTTCCATTCATTCCCGGAGCGCCACCGATGAAGCCATCGACGTGGTGGCCAGCCTGCAAGACGGCAGCCTGTCAGGCATCTTCCATTGCTTCGGCGGCACGGCCGACCAGGGTCGCCGGATCATGGAGCTGGGTTTTTACCTCGGCATCGGGGGCGTGGTGACCTATAAAAACGCGGCGCTGGCCGATGTGCTGGTGCAGCTCGGCACCGGTCGGCTGGTGCTCGAAACCGATGCGCCCTACCTGGCCCCGGTGCCTTACCGGGGAAAAAGGAACGAACCGGCGTGGCTGGTGCCGATCGCTGGTAGGCTGGCCGATATTTTCGGCTGTTCCGTGGAAGAGATCGCTGCCATTACCAGCGCCAACGCGCGAACCGTTTTTAAAAAGGCCTTCCATGAATAGCCGTCGCCGTAAAACCACCCGCATATTGATCATCTATACCGGCGGTACCGTCGGGATGGTGGTAGATACCGGTTCGGGTGCGCTGAAGCCCATTGGCTTCCGCGAGATAAGGGATAATATCCCCGAGATCGTTCGCCTGGGGTTTGAGATAGAAGTGCATGCTTTTAACCCGCCGCTCGATTCGTCGAATATGCAGCCGGCCATCTGGGTGGAGCTGGCCGCCATCATCGGCAGTAAATACGAGGCGTATGACGGGTTTGTGATACTGCATGGCTCCGACACCATGGCCTTTACCGCGTCTGCCCTGAGTTTTCTGCTGGAGAATTTGGCGAAACCGGTGATACTGACCGGATCACAATTGCCTATCGGCGAGATCAGAACCGACGCACGCGAGAACATTATTACGGCCCTGGAGATCGCCGCGGCCCGTAAGGGCGGCAAAGCCCTGGTGCCCGAGGTCTGCATTTATTTTGATTACCAGTTGTTCAGGGGCAACCGTTCCAAAAAGTACAACGCCGAAAAATTCGAGGCATTCTATTCCATGAATTACCCGCCGCTGGCGGAGGCAGGTATCAGCATAAAATACCGGCGGGAGGCGATTGCGCGTTTGCCGGATGCGCCGTTGAAAGTGCACCGGCGGCTCGACAACCAGGTGGCGGTGCTTAAAATGTTTCCCGGTATCAACCGGCATACCGTGGAAGCCATTCTTGGCACCCCTGGCTGCCGGGCGGTGATCCTCGAAACCTTCGGCAGCGGCAATGCCAGTACCGAGCCCTGGTTCATCAGCGCCCTGGCAGCAGCTATAACCCGCGGACTGGTAATCGTCGATATCACCCAGTGCGACGGGGGAGCGGTAGAGTTGGGCCGCTACGAGACCAGCGCACAGTTACAGCAGATAGGTGTATGGAGCGGGCACGACCTTACTTTTGAAGCGGCCCTGACCAAGCTGATGTTTCTGCTGGCGCAAAAACACTCCCGCAAACGGCTGCGAATGCTGATGGAAACTTCTTTACGGGGCGAGTTGACAGAAGGAGGATAAAAGCTATCTTTGCGACCCCGGCGAAGAGCCGGCAATGATTGATTATACGGAGAGTTGTCCGAGTGGTTGAAGGAGCACGCCTGGAAAGTGTGTATACTCCTAAAGGGTATCGCGGGTTCGAATCCCGCACTCTCCGCCTTCGCCCGCCGAAGCTTTAGCGTAGGCGGGCTTTGTATTTGCATGCATACTCTCTCTGCTGCGGGCTTCGGGGGACAAAGTCCGCTTCGGGTGTTCGACTGTAATCCCTTCCAGCCAGCTTTCACCAGCCATGCATCTATGCCGAAGCGTCGGCCTAAGTTTTACCCCCCAGGCCGGCCTTAGACAATTCTCTTCACGGCAACGCCCGTCTGCCGCTCCATGAAACCGACCGGATCCAGGTCATAACCGCCCTGTGGTGATTGGGTAAAAAGTACCCTGAGGTGTTTGGGTAGTATCACTTAGAACCAGACAGCGTCACTTTTTAAAGTTTTTTGTGTCATTATTACTTTTTTTACCGGTAAAATAGGCGGGTAATTTGCCTTTCACCGTACAAATACTGATGTTTGGAGCGATATTATTACCGATCTTAGAAAGATAAATCTTACCTAAAACTTTTTAAAGTGTTTCAAATTATTAATATCGCCGATCTATACAGCTTATGGGGAAAAATCACTACACCCAATCTTCATTTTCACATCAGCCGGCTGGAAGACGAAGGCGACCTTTCCCTGCTGCCGGGAACAGATGTATTCAAGCTGAAATTATATGTCGTGCAGCTTGATCTCGGCGACGAACCTTACCTCCTGTTCAAATCCACCTACCAGGCGCCGTCGTGGGTGGGAGCGCCCGAAGAAGGCAGGAAGGGCTGGCAGGTGATCTTCAGTGAAGAGTTCGCCCGCACCCATCCACGCATAGCGAAAGACATACTCGAGCTTCCTTTCCTGCAGGTGCCGCGGCCCATCCCGCTTAAAATTGAATCGGCTGCGCTCACCGCCTGTACCGGCATTTTTGAAACGATGGCCGGTCATGCCGGCGAAAACGAAAACAGCGCAATGCTGGCCAAACAAATGCATCTTTTGCTGCTGTCGTTAAGGCGGTTGTTCAATAAATACAGCCGCCAGCAGCCCGAACTGCAAATGCAGGTGAAGCAGGCAGATAAATCGCTGTATGTACGATTTCGCAACCTGTTGGAGAAGCTGAATTTTCAAGCGCCGCAGGAAGAGTTCAGGCACCTGGCTTATTATGCGGAAACACTCGAAGTAAACACCCATTCGCTCAATAGCGCGGTGAAAAGGTTCAGCGGCCACAACGCCTTGCACCTGATCCAGGAAAAATCACTGGCCGAAGCGAAGAACCTGCTGCGCAGCACGCACCTCAGCGTTAAAGAGATATCATATAAAATGGCTTTTCGCGACCCTACGCAGTTTGGCGTGTTCTTTAAAAAACAGACCGGCATCACACCGGCACAATTCAGGGAAAACCTTCGTCGCTGGAGTTAAGAGGGTCAAGAGGCCTGGCCCTGCATCACCTTATTCAGTGCCGCCGGTAACTGCAGCAGGTCGAAATCATTTTCATATACCAGGTATTTGTTTTGCCAGGTATGGGCGTATTTTTCTTTGAACTCGCGCAAGCCCTGGTAATGCCTGAATCGTTTGATCTTTTCGTAGGCATATTTCACCACGCGTTCGGCCGTGCTGTCGGGCTGACCGATACCCGACATAGGAACCAGCCCCAGGTTCAGGTAGACGAATCCTTTTTCTTTCGCATAGCGGATCAGTTCAACCAGCAATGCGTCCATGCTGCCGCCGGGCGCATCGGCCGTTTTGCGGATCAGGTCGTACGTGCATTCGCCGGGCGCATAATCGGGCACCAGGTTCAGGAAAGCCTGCACGCGGCCCGCCGCATCACGCAGGCAGATGATGTCCTGCTGCCCGATGGTAACGGGATCGAACACGCCTTGCGAAAAACGTATTTCCGATTTGTCGTAGGCCGACAGCCATTCGTTTGAAACCAGTTGCAGTGCCGCCACAAAATCGGGGTGCAGCGGCGCCTGGACGGCCGATACCTGGTAGCCTTTTTTCTGCAGGCTGTTCAGTCCGTTACGCAGCGATTTATTCTGTTTTCCTTCCAGCGTAAAAAGATCCAGCGACAAGATCGCCTCCTGGCCGATCAGCAGCTTTTTCTTTTTTCGGTGCTCGAAGTAATACCAGGCGTCTTCATCGATGCGGTAATATGCAGGCTTCAGCCCCCATTTTTTACATTGCGCTTCAAACGCATCGATGGCGGGTATCTTGTCTTTCTCCCCGCATACCGGCTCATCGAGCACCACGGCGAAGCCACGGGCGGTTTTGAAAGCGATGAATGCATCAAGCCCTTCAGGAAAGAAAAATCGTTTGTCGGTATCTGCTTTAAAATAATCAACCGGCGAGTTTCCATATTGGCTCAGCAGGTAGAGGGCTTTTTCCTGGTCTGAGCTGTTGGGCGCCGTATGCAGGAAATAAGGCCGGATCAATGTATAGAAAAGGAACAGCCAGGCGCCGCTGGCCAGTACTTTAAGTGAGGTCAGGAAATCATGCCCGAAGCGGTTGACCGGCTTCAGTGTATCGTCGTCGATCAGCAGGAACTGGTTCAACGCATGACCGGCGGCTTCTTTCCAGCCGAAGTCGAATCCAAAAATCCTTTTGTCGAGATGATAAAACCCGATGGTACCGAACACCAGCACGATCAGGAAAGCCGACAGCGCCGTAATGACGCCGAGTCGCATGAAACGGATGCTGCTGTGCTGCCTGTACTGCCGACGCGTGGCAACGAGTATGCCCAGGATGGAAAACGAAAGGATGGCTTCTTCGTAGTCGAGTCCTTTGGCGATATGACCGAAGAGCGACAGCGTGGTAAATACAATGGCGATCCACCAGGCCGACCGCAGTCCCCGGAACAGGTAAGCGGCATTCACGATCAGCACCAGCCCGATGAGTATTACGCTCCAGTTAGATGCATGGATGGATTCGCGGGGAAGATATTCGCGCAGCAAATGCATCCGGGCGGTAACGGGCGGTGTAAGCACCGAGAAAATATTCACCGCGCCCAACAGGAAGATCAGCGTGGGCGGGAGTATGCGAAGAAACAGGCTTTTTCCTTTCCAGGCCCAGGCGAGCAGCCCGGCGAGCAGCGGCAGCCAGAATTCAAACAACCGGTACAGCAGCGTGATCTCCAGCGCGGCCATGCTGCTGTAGCCATAGCGGCTGAGGATATAGGCGAGCGACAATTCCACCGCGCCAAGCCCCCGCAGGAAAGGAGAGATGAGCAGGAAAAGCGTAGAGACCACATATCCCATAAGCGCTGCTTCCGCCAGCGCCGGCTCGCCCGCAGCTTTCATGGCAATAAGGAGGTGAATGATCCCGGTGAACTCGATGCCGACCGACGACAGGGTGGCGAGGCTGAAGCTGCGGTACGACATGTTCATCGTGAACAGCGTCTCCATATCATGCTCCCATTTCGGAAAATAACGCAGCAGTGTCTTGTACAGCCAGCGGCGTTGCGTGAAAGAACGGAAAGCGAATACCAGCAATAACAACAGGCCGATGGCGGTGGCCAGCGCCGGCAGCGCGCCGCCGGCCGAGCCTTCGTGCACCAGGCTGTAGGCTATAACGGGTATGCCTACCAGCACCAGCGACAATATGCCGATGAATCCCTGTACGCCGGCGCCCTGGTAAATGCTGTGCTTTTCCAGTTGTTCTTTGCGCAGCATGGCAGGCAGATAGGCGAAAGCGGCGATGCCGCCGCCCGGCAGGAAGGTGCTGATAAAATTCCGCTTCAGGAAAAGCTGTACCGCGGCGGGCCAGTGAAGCCGCGCACCGATGGCCCGGAAGCTGTACACAAACAGGGCGGATTGCAGAAAAACATACAATCCTGTTACCAGTAATCCAATACCCATCCACACCGGATCAGCCGCGCGCAGGTAAGGAGAAAGCGCTCTCAGCTCTTGCCGTTCGTGCCGGAAGAAATAAATACCGAGCAAAATAAAGAGCAGGGCAAGCATTTCTTTCCAGTGCAGCTTCGATAAGTATTGACGAAAAGGAAAGGTCAATGCGTTTCGTTTTAATAAAGATAGGTTTTTCACCCGTCGGGTGCCACCCGACGGGTAATACCTGACGGGTGGCACCCGACGGGTGAAAAAAGGCTCCGTGGAAACGGAGCCCGTTCGGTTTTCAGCCTGCGGCTGTTCACCGATGCGAATAGTTATTGATTGGGCTTCTCAATTTTACTGATCACGCCTGCTTTGCGCAACAGCTTCCGGTGTTCGCGGCTGTGCATCATCCTGAACACCATTGCATACAATACCGGCAGAATGAGCAGGGTGAGAACCGTGGCCGTTACCAGTCCGCCGATCACGACAATCGCCAGCGGCTTCTGGGTTTCACTGCCGATGCCGGTTGATATGGCGGCAGGCATCAGGCCGATCATAGCCATGAGCGCGGTCATCACCACCGGTCGCACCCGCGAATGAACACCTTCCTGGATGGCATCGTCGAGCGGCATACCTTCTTCCAGGTTCTTCCTGAAAACAGAGATCAGGATCACCCCGTTCTGGATACATACTCCAAAGAGGGCGATAAAGCCGATGCCTGCTGAAATACTGAAATTGACACCAGTAAAGTGCAGGGCAAGAATGCCGCCTATTAACGCAAATGGTACATTGGAAATAGTGAGGATGGCGTCTTTCACATTTCCGAACGTAACGAAGAGGATCAGGAAAATAACAAGCAGGCATACCGGCACCACCCGGGCCAGCGTTGCACTGGCGCGTTGCTGGTTTTCAAACTCACCGTTCCAGGTTGCGCGATAACCATCGGGTAAATGAACCGCAGCATTTACTTTTTGCTGCGCTTCGGCGATGGTGCTGCCCAGGTCGCGTTCGCGCACGGAAAACTTCACGGCGATATACCTTGAATTGTTGTCGCGGTAAATAAAGGCAGGGCCGGTAAGTGCTTCCATCGTGGCAATTTCTTTCAGGGGTATCTTGCCGCCGTCGTTGGTGGGCACCATCAGTTGCTCGATGGCCTCCTGCGTATCGCGGTAATCTTTCCGGTACCGGATGCGGATATCGAATTTCCGCTCGCCTTCGTACAACTGGCTGGCGGCTTTACCTCCGATGGCCATTTCAATCACCGCATTGGCATCGGCCGTGCTGATGCCGTACATGGCCATCTTCTGCTGGTTGAGCTGGATGCGGAATTCAGGCTGTCCCAGGTTGCGCAAAATGCCGAGATCGGTAACGCCGCGCACCGTGCGAAGCTGTGCCTCCACGGCACGCGACAAGCTGTCTAGCACCTGGAAATCGGGACCGAAAATTTTCACCGCCAATGCTGCCGGTACACCGGCCACCGCCTCGGCCACGTTATCACGGATGGGTTGTGAATAGTTGAGAATAATGCCCGGCAGCTTTCGTAGCTGCTCGTCCATGCGGGCAATCAGATCTTCTTCCGAGATGTTTTCTTTCCATTCTTTCTTCGGCAGCAGGTCAACCTGTATCTGTACGTTTGCAAAACCTTTCGGATCGGTACCGTCGTTGGTGCGGCCAATCTGCGAGAGTGTTTTCTTTACCTCGGGAAATTTGCTCAGTATGCTGAGCATTTTATCGCTTACCGTTTTTGCTTCCGACAGTGATACGCTCATCGGCAGCTCGGCCTGCACCCATAAGGCCCCTTCGTTCAATTGGGGCAGGAATTCCGTTCCCAAGAACTTCGCCGATACAAAGGTCAGTCCCATCACCGTTAGTGCCACCAACAGGCTTTTTTTCTGGTTACGGTAGATCAAGCGCAGTGCGCTCATGACGGTCTTCTCGAAAAAGGAAACCACCGGATTGTGCTTCTCCCGCACATTCTTTTTCAGCAGCACACTCGACAGGGCGGGTACGAAGGTAAGGGTGAATATCAGGGCGCCCAGCAGAGCAAAGCCCAGCGTGTAGGCGAGCGGCGAGAACATCTTGCCTTCCACCTTCTGGAAAGAGAAGATGGGTATCAGGCAGGTAAGGATAATCACCTTACTGAAGAATATGGACTTGCCCAGCTCGGTGCCGGTGGCTTTGAACAGGCCCAGCTTCGCCAGCTTGTTGAATTTCTCCATGCCTACTTCCTTTGCCTTGTGATCAAGTGTTACAAAAAGGCCTTCCACCATCACCACCGCGCCGTCGATAATGATACCGAAATCGACCGCGCCCATGCTCAGCAGGTTGGCCGACATGCCCTTGATCCGCATACAGATGAATGCGAAGAGCAGCGACAGGGGGATGATAAGGCTAACGGTGACGGTTGTACGCCAGTCGGCCATGAAGATGAGCACGATCACCGTAACCAGTACAATGCCTTCGATCAAGTTATGGATTACCGTTTCCTGCGCATAGTCCATCAACTGGGTCCGGTCGTAGAAGGTATTGATCTTAACACCTTTCGGCAATATGCTTTTATTGAGCTCGTCCACCTTGGCTTTAACGGCTGTCAGCACCTGGGCGGGGTTTTCGCCGTTGCGCATCACCACGATGCCTTCCACCACATCTTCTTGCCGATGCCCTTTCTTATCGACCGATACCCAGCCCAGCCGTGGTTTGCCCGCCTCTACCACGGTGGCTACATTCCTGACCAGCAGGGGTACGCCGTTCATCTTGGTGATGAGGATATCTTCTATTTCAGCGATATTGTTGAGCAGCCCGATACCCCGCACTACATACGACTGCCCGTTCCTTTCAATCACATCCCCGCCTACATTCACATTGCTTTTGGCGATGGCGTTGTACACGTCGAGCGACGACAGGTTGTATTTGCTGAGCAACGACGGCGTTACGCTTACCTCATATACTTTTTCTTCACCACCAAAGCTGTTTACGTCGGCCACGCCCGGTACAGATTTGAACTGACGGTCAAGCACCCAGTCTTGTATGGTCGTAAGGTCGCGTACCGAATAGGTTTTGCTGCTGAGTGTATAACGGAATATTTCGCCGGTAGGCCCATAGGGGGGCTGTATGTCGGGCCGTACCCCATCGGGCAGGTCGGCGCCGCCGATACGGCTCTGCACCTGCTGACGGGCAAAGGCATCGTCTACATCGTCGTCGAAAATGATGCGGATATACGATAGGCCGAAGGCGGAAGTGGTACGCAGGTTCGACTTCTTCTGAACCGAGTTAAGCACCGTTTCGAGGGGAATGGTAACGAATTTTTCCACCTCCTCTGCACTGCGGCCGGGCCATTGGGCAATGATGATGATCTGGGTATTGGTTACGTCGGGGAAGGTTTCGATCGGTGTTTCCTTATACGCCCACACACCCAGAACGGCCAGCACTACCGTCATGAAAAAAATGAAATAACGGTGCCGCAGCGAGAAATGAATGATATTCTTGATGAACTTTTTCATGATCAGTCTTCTAAGAGTGCGCGGTAGAGGAGTATCTGGTTGTGTGAAATGACTTTTTCACCGGCCTGCAGGCCGCTTTTAATATAGGCGAACTGCTTGAAGGTTTTTGACACTTCAATGGAGCGCAGCTCCAGGTCGCAACGGTCGTGGTATACAACAACGAAGGTTTTTCCGTTGTCATTCACTACGGCGGTGGCGGGAATGGTGACAGTCGATGTTTTCTCCTCGCTTCGGATGATGACGGAGGCGAACATTTCCGGTTTCAGCAACAAGCTGTCGTTCTGGAGCGCGATGCGGATCTTCATTACCTTGCTTTGCGGGTCGAGTATTTCATTTTGCTCATCGATCTTCCCTTTGAACACACGACCGGGATAGGCGAGGGTGGTTACATCGGCTTCATAACCGGTACGCACCCGCGAAACATCGGCCTCGTACACATTGGCCCAGATCCAGACTTGTTTGATATCGCCTATCGTGAACAGGTTCTGGCTGTTGTCGCCCCTGATGAAACCGCCTGCTTCGGCATTTTTTTCAACCACATACCCGTCTATGGGGCTTTTGATCACATACATTCCGTTGGCGTCGGTTTGCCCGCCGCCATTGATGGCGATCTGGGTTTTGATCTTCTCCGCATTTGATACCGCCTTGTTGTAGTTCTCTTTTGCTTCGGTGTACTCCCTTTCACTGGTAATGCCATTCTTGAAAAGAGATTCCTGGTTGTCCATTTGTTTTTTGGCAATGGCGATATCGGTATTTGCTACAGAGAGATCGGAATAGTTACCTGCCACATCGGCGCTTTTGATCACTGCCAGGGTTTGCCCGCGGCGAACGCGATCTCCCAGTGATACCATCACCTTCTGTACCTGGCCGCCGCTGAAGGGGAATATGCGAACCACTTTGTTGTCGTTGAAGCTCACTTCACCGCTCAGTTTTACCTGGTCGTTCACCTGGCTGATAAAAGCGGAGTCGATGGAGATCATCCTGGCGAGCGAATCGCTTACACAAACCCGGTCGTCTTTTGGGTCCGCTGCTTCTGTTTTGGAGTGGCACGATGCCAATGCAACAAGCAGTGCGGTGGCGGCAGAAAGAATCAGTGTATTGTTCATGTACATACGATTTGTATTATTGAAGAGGCGCGATATGCTGATTGGTAATGAAATCGAGGTTGGCGGCCGCTTTTACGAAATTGATCTGCTGTTCGGTAAGCGTAAGGCGTGTTTGTTTATAAGCGTCGAGGAAGTCGGTGAAATCAAGCAGGCTGATCTGTCTCGCCTGGTACGACTTCAGCATATTCTGGAAAAGCACGTCGTATTTTTCGATGAAGTCGGCCTGCTCCCGGCTGTTCACACGCTGCAGGTGTAAAAATTGTTCAACGGCGGCCTTTACTTCGCCGCTCACGCGGCTGTTCTGTTGCGTAAACTCAGCCTCACTTTGTTTATAAGTCGCTTCGGCCGATTTGATATTGCCCTGGTTGCGATTGAAAAGCGGCAATGGCAGCGACAGGCCGAGGCCGACATAGTTTTCTATATAGCTGCTGCGCTGGTCGTACGAGGGGCTGATGGTAAGGTCGGGTTTGGCGAGCGCCTTTTGATAAACGATATTATGGGCCTGCAGGTCGCGGTTAAGCGATGCGATTTTCAGGTCGGGCCGGTTATTGATGGCAGCCTGCACCAGGCTGTCGAGGGGCGGCAGGCTAAAAGAGGCCAGGTCTTCCAGGCGCCATTGCACCTGCGGTTGGATAAAGACCGAGTCGCCCGACTGCAGCAGCAGGCGCAGCTCGGCCTGCAGCGGAATGAGCTGCGACTGCACGCCGATGAGGTCGTTTTGCAGGCCGATCAGCAGGGCTTTGAGCCGCATATTGTCTTTTAATGAAATATTCCCTTGCAGGTACACCTGCTCCATTCCTTTCACCAGCTTGCCGACTTCGGTAATCTGGTTGCTGTACAGCGAGGTGATCTTTCCCAGGTGACCGACTTCTATCATATCACTGATCAGTGTATAATGAAGACTGCGCACCACATCGTCGAACTGCGCCTGTGCAATAGCTGTATTGTCTGTAGCGAGCTGTGCCAGCTTGCTGCGCTTGCCGGCTGTTTTGATGAGCTGATCCACCTGCACGAATACCTGTCCGTAGCCCTTGTTATGGCGAAAGAATTTTCCGTCGTAGATATTCTGGTCGGTGGTCAGTACCGGATTTTCCCAAAGCCGGGCCTGGCGGATCAGGGCCTTATTGGCGTCAACATTGTACCTGGCCGCGAGCAGGTCAAGGTTGCGTTGCAGAAATAGTTTTTCCGCTTCCGGAACAGTCAGGTGCAGTGTGTCGGGTGGGGGCGCCGGTTGCGCCGAGCCGCGCAGGCAGGCAAATAAAATAGCCGCTGCGGCAATCATACTTCGCATCAGTGAACTTTTTTAACGATACAAAATTCCAGGGAGAAACGGTTAACCCCAATTTAAATTGGTTAAGGGCACGTTAATAGCAACATCATTGCGGCACGGTGAAACGAAACCCGTGGCCATGAATGGTTTCGATCAGGAGATTCGGATCAGCCCGGAGAAACTTACGCAGCTTGGTCATATACACATCCATACTGCGACCCAGGAAAAAGTCGTCTTTGCCCCACACCGCCAGTAGCACTTCCTCGCGTTTGAGAATACGGTTACTGTGCTCGCAAAGAAATTTCAGCAGGTCGGCTTCTTTTTGCTTCAGGTCGATCTCTGTGCCGGGGCCTGTCAGCTTGCGATCGGTATAAGAAAAACGAAGCTGGCCGATGGTGAATTCCTGCTGCTTTTCGTACGACAGCCTGCGGGTACGGCGAATAAAAACCTCCAGCTTCAGCAGCAGCTCTTTCATGCTGAAAGGCTTGGTGATATAATCGTCGGCCCCTGTTTCATACCCTTTGATACGGTCTTCTTCCAGGCTCTTTGTGCTTATAAAAAGAATGGGCATTACGTCGGTTTGCTGCCGGATCTTTTTCGCCACCATAAAGCCGTCTTTTATGGGCATCATTACATCGAGCAGGCAGATATCGAACTTGTTTTTGTCGAAACGGTCAATGGCCTGTTGGCCGTTGGTGCAGGCTTCTACCATATAGCCCTCGTCTTCGAGCGCTTCTTTCATCAGCTCGCAGAGATACTGATCGTCTTCAGCCAGTAAAATATTCCCTTTGCTTGTCATGTCGCTAGCCGTTTTGGGGAAGCCCGATGGTGAAATCGGTGCCGATACCGGGCACGCTGTTCACGGTAATGGTTCCGTGGTGCAAGTCTATAATTTTTTTGGTAAAGTAGAGCCCCAGTCCCAACCCCCGGGTATTGTGCAGGTTCCCTTTCTGGGCACGGTAGAATTTCCGGAATATATTTTTCAGGTCGTCGTGCTCGATGCCCATGCCATTGTCCCTGATGCTGATGCTGTATTGCCGGTCGTTCGCCTGTGTAACGATCTGCACGCGCGGCTGGGTCGCATATTTAATGGCGTTGTTCACTATGTTGAAAAGGGCCAGGTACAGGTTATCGGGGTCGGCGTAAATGCTGGTTTCCTCGTCTTCGAGCGATAGCTCAAATACGCCCTTTTTTTCCTGTAGCAGCGGCTCCAGTTGCTGCACCACCTGCCTGATCAGCTCATTGGGAACCACGCTGTTCTTTTGTACGCTGAAATTGTAGTTATCGGATACCACGGTTTTGACCAGGTTCTGGATATGGGTTTTCAGGTAATCGGTTTGCCGGCGGATGGCGGTGGCATACTTGGCTATTTTTTCGGGCTGCGATACCACCGCGGGTTTTCCCAGCGCCTCGGTCGAAAGATCGATTACCGTCAGCGGGGTGCTGAACTCATGCGTTACGTTATTGATAAAGTCTTTCTGCACTTCATTCAGGAACTTCTGCCTGAACAGGTAGTAGACCGACAGCGCCAGGCCTATCAGCAACGACAGCAGGAAAATGCTCGTAAATATCCAGGCGTTCATCTGGGTGATGATATACTGGCTGCGGCGGGGGAAATGAAGCAATACAAAAGAAAAATCCTGCACCGGGAGCGACTCTTCCGCCGCCAGCGCCGGCGGGGTGCTGGCGGTAGAGGCGTTCAGGTAGGCATCGTACTGAAGCTGCCCGTCGGCGTTGAATACGCGGACCATGCAATCGGTTACTACGTGGAAGTCGTTGAATTCCGACTCCAGGTAATGCAGCAGGGTGTCTTTGGCCGGTATCGTATCTATACGGAACAGGAAACTGTTCGGGTCTAGGTGCCGGATATGGCTGGCATGATGGCTGAGCGAATAAGGCATCAGGTCGAGGTCTTCGTATAAGCCCCGGATGCTCTTGACCACCGAAGTATTGAACTCGTTTTTCTCATAGGCATAGTTGCGTTGCATCCAGTGCACCTGGATGCCGATGATGGCCGCCATGGTAACGGCGAGCAGTACAATCAGCAGGCGGGTAGTGGAAGATCGCATGGGTCAATGATCGGGTAAAATTGCTGTTCGGTTGGTTAATCGCTGGTTAAGAAATTCATTTTGCTTGTGCATCCCGCTGTGCCGGCTGATATTTGAACCGGCTTATATGAACCAATCGCCGGTCGCTTTTTCCCTTCTATTTTAGTTGAACCGGCCCGGCGAACATATCAGTCGAGTAGGTTTGGTTATTTTGTAAAAGAGGCGGGCGAGAGTTTGCCTCTTTTGCTTTTGGTGCCAGGCCGCTTCGATAAGCTTCCCGCCGGGTAACTATATTAAGTAAAATTTTTCAGATATCTTCATCCCTTAACCGGGCTATATGTTATTACTGGGTATTGACGTAGGTACGTCGTCGGTGAAAGTGTCGGTGGTCGATGGTCAAACGCAGCGGGCGCTGGCTTCGTCGACCTATCCCGCTACCGAAGCACCCATCGCCCGGCCGCAGGCAGGCTGGGCTGAACAGGCGCCCGACGACTGGTGGGATCGCTTCCTGCAGGCTTATCGTCAATTACTGCAAACCAACCGCTTCGATCCTTCGGCCATCGGCGCCATCGGCATCGCTTACCAGATGCACGGGCTGGTGCTGATGGATAAAAACGGTGCGGTGCTGCGTCCTTCCATCATCTGGTGCGACAGCCGCGCGGTGTCATACGGCGACAAAGCCGCGCAGGCATTGGGTGTCGAATACTGTTTATCGCATTACCTCAATACGCCGGGCAATTTTACCGCCGCCAAGCTGGCCTGGGTCAAAGAAAATGAGCCCGCTGTTTACCGGCAGACGACCAGGATGCTGCTGCCGGGCGACTATATCGCTTTTCGGTTAACCGGCGCCGTTACTTCCAGCCCTTCGTCGTTGTCGGAAGCGGTTTTGTGGGATTTTACCACGTCTTCGCCGGCCGGGGGCCTGCTGCAATATTTCGGGTTCGATCCCGCCCTGCTGCCCCCCGTGCAGCCGGTGTTCTCCCGCCACGGCGAACTGACCGCCGCCGTTGCGGGCCTGCTAAAATGCAAAGCGGGTATCCCTGTCAGTTATAAGGCGGGCGACCAGCCCAACAATGCTTTGTCGCTCGGCGTGATGGCGCCGGGAGAGGTGGCCGCCACCGCCGGCACTTCGGGCGTTATATATGCAGTGAGCGACCAGCTCGGATCTGATCCGCTGTCGCGCGTGAACAGCTTTGCGCATGTCAATCACCGGGCTGAAGATCCCCGCATCGGTATCCTGCTTTGCATAAACGGTACGGGCATCCTGTACGGATGGGCGCGGCGTCAATGGGCGCCCGGGCTCTCTTATGCCGAACTGAATGCGCTCGCGGCCCGGTCGCCCGCCGGCAGCAACGGGGTATCGGTATTGCCTTTCGGCAATGGCGTCGAGAGAATGCTTGGAAACAAACAGACCGGCGTTGTTTTCGGGGGGATCGATCTCAACCAGCACAACCAGGCCGACCTGTTCCGGGCGCTGCAGGAAGGCATCGCATTTTCGTTCCGTTATGGGCTAGATATCATGCGCAGCAACGGACTGCAGCCCACGCAGATCAAAGCGGGCAATGCCAACCTCTTCCAGAGCGAGGTATTTCTGCAATCTTTTGTAGGCGCCACGGGTGTACCCGTGTCGCTCTACCAGACCGACGGCAGCGTAGGCGCCGCCCTGGGTGCGGGGATAGGCTGCGGCTTTTACGAGCGGCCCGAACAGGCCTTTGCTTTGCAGGAGCAGATAGGCACCTGCGTGCCCGCAAAAGCGCCGCAATTGGAAGAAGCCTACCAGCGCTGGTTGCAGCTTCTGCAGGCAAACAATTAAAAGCGTTTAAACATAATCGTTATGGCAACCAAAACCATTTTTTCAGGAATAAACAAGATCAGGTATGAAGGCGCAGCTTCGGATAATCCGCTGGCCTTTCGCTGGTATGATGAGAATAGGATGATAGCCGGAAAGTCGATGAAAGACCACCTGCGGTTTGCAGTGGCGTACTGGCATTCCTTCTGCGGCAGCGGCGCCGACCCCTTTGGCGAGCCGACCCATCTTTTCCCGTGGCTGGAAATCAAAGACCTGGTCGACAGCGCGCGGCAGAAAATGGATGCGGCTTTTGAGTTTATGTCGAAGCTGGGGTTGCCTTACTATTGTTTTCACGATGTGGACGTGGTCGACTACGGCAGTGATGTGGCCGAAAACGAACGCCGCCTGCAGGTGCTTTGCGGCCATGCAAAACAGCACCAGGAGGCCACCGGCATCAAGCTGCTGTGGGGTACGGCCAATCTTTTCGGCGCCCGCAAATACATGAACGGTGCTGCCACCAATCCCGACTTCGCTGTGCTGGCGCACGGCGCTGCACAGGTGAAGTCGGCCATCGACGCTACCATCACCCTGGGTGGCGAGAACTATGTATTCTGGGGCGGCCGCGAAGGCTATATGAGCCTGCTGAATACCGATATGAAACGCGAGCAGGAACACCTGGCGCGTTTCCTGGGGTTATCGCGCGATTATGCCCGCAGAAATGGCTTCACCGGTAAGTTCTTTATCGAACCCAAGCCTTGCGAACCCACCAAGCACCAGTACGATTATGATTGCGCCACGGTGATTGGTTTTTTGCGCCAGCACGACCTGCTCAACGATTTTTCACTCAATATTGAAGTGAACCACGCCACACTGGCGGGCCACACTTTTACCCACGAGCTGCAGGTAGCTGCCGATGCGGGGCTGCTTGGCTCGATCGATGCCAACCGCGGCGACTACCAGAACGGCTGGGATACCGATCAGTTTCCCGTTAACCTCAATGAGCTTACCGAAGCCATGCTCATTATCCTGGAAGCGGGCGGCTTCAAAGGCGGCGGTATCAATTTCGACGCGAAAGTGCGGCGCAACTCGACCGATTGGGAAGACCTGTTCCATGCGCATATCGGCGGTATCGACGCCTTTGCCCGCGCCCTTGTGATTGCCGATAATATTCTTACTGCATCTGATTATCGAAAGATCCGCCGGTCGCGTTATGCCTCGTTCGACAGCGGCGATGGAAAAGCGTTTGAAGAAGGCCGGCTGTCACTGGAAGACCTGCGCAACCTGGCCGCAACCGGCGGTGAGCCGGCCATGACCAGCGGCAAACAGGAGTATATGGAGAACCTTATTAACCGGTATATTTGAGCGACTAAAAAAATCAACATAAAATAGCTGCCGTATGAAGAAGGGACTGCTTGTTATCATGGGTATTTTTCTGGGTATACTGGGCGGTGTGGCGCAGAAGCCATTCAAGGTAGGCGTTCAGTTATGGACCTTTCACGATACTGATTTTACCAGCGCCATGGAAAAGGCGCATGCAGCCGGGATCGATCGGGTGCAGGCTTTTCCGGGGCAAAAACTGGGCGGCGGCCGCGAAGGTGCAATGGGCTCCGATATGACGCTCGACGACATTGTGTATGTAACGGGGCTGGCCAAGAAACTGGGCATTACCATCGATTCATACGGCGTGGCGGGCGCAAAAGGACAGGCAGAATGGGAGTCCATTTTCAAGATGCTCTCGAAGCTGCGGGTGCCCTTGCTGACGGCTGAGCCCGAGCCGGGCGACCTCGACGTGGTCGACCAGTTGGCTTCCCGCTACGGTATCCGGGTCGCCATACACAACCACCCGGCGCCCAGCGCCTACTGGGAGCCGTCAAAGGTGCTGGCAGCCATAAAGACGCATAAAAACATCGGCGCCTGCGCCGATATCGGCCATTGGGTACGCAGCGGCCTCAAAGTGGACAGTTGCCTGGCGCTCTATGGCAACCGCGTTTGGAATGTGCATTTCAAAGATGTGCCGCGCATGGAAGAGCATGCGGAAGATACCATTCCGGGTACGGGACTGATACCCATGCCGGCCGTATTTAACCTCCTGCGGAAGAATGGATTCAACGGTACGCTCACCATCGAGTATGAAACCAAATGGGGCCATAACGAAGGCGATGTAAAAGAAATGGCTGCCTGGATGCGCAAGCAGTAAGCTACCAGTTGTTCATGTGCTCTTTCACGATCCGCTCGGTGCTCTCGCGGCTGATGGGGTGTATTTTCCAGTCGGGGTCGTACTTCACGAACCAACTGATCCAGATGCTGCGCGCAAGGCGCATAAAGATCGGTTGCAGGGCCAACAGCAGGATTCCGTTAAAGATCAGCCAGTACCAGATGCGGTGATCGCCTTCTTTGACCGACATGCCGATCAATACCAGCCAGGCAACGAAAGTGGCTGTAGAGAGGGCGATGGTCAATGCATAGCTGACATAGGCAGTGCCGTAGTAAAAACCCGGTTCGATTTCAGTGGGCTGCCCGCATACCGGGCAGGTCTCGTTCATCTTCAATATCTCACCAAACTTATAGGCACGCTGGCTTTTGAATAACCTGCCTTCGCGGCAACGCGGGCAATAACATCCCATAGTCGATGCCAGGTAAGAGCGAGACGCTTGTTCATCACTCATAGCGAAAATTTTTGCAAAGGTACGTTTATTTCCCCGGCAGGCCGGCCCGGTTGCCAAGCACCTTCTCCATTTTCATGCTGCGGGAGCCTTTGATCAGCAGGTGTGCGTGCTGCAGGCGCTGTGACTGAAGCCAGTCGCCCGCCTCCTCACTGCTGGCCAGTTGGATAAAGGGGTGATCGATCTTCGCGAAATCGCTGCCCACCAGCACTACCTGGTTCCACCGGTGCGCTTTTATCAGCGCCACGATCTCCTGGTGTTCGTGCAGGCTGTCCGGCCCCAGTTCGGCCATCGCACCCAGTATCAGCACCTTGTTGGTGACGGGCAGAATGGCGAAGTTTTCAATAGCGGCGCGCATGCTGCTGGGGTTGGCGTTGTAGGCATCGAGGATGACCTGGTTGGAGTCGATTTCCAGTAGCTGCGACCGGTTATTATCGGGTTTATATTGTTCAATGGCCTGCACAATGCGGTCGCCGGGTACGTTGAACTGCCTGCCTACGGCTACGGCTGCCAGGATATTCGGCAGGTTGTAAGCGCCTACCAGCTGGCTGTTGATGGTGTCGTCCGGCAGTCCTTTTAGCAGTCCGACCTGCAGGAAGGGCTCGCTTTTGCGCAGCTCGCCGCAAACCGACAACGCGGCCTCGGGCGATACCCCTGCGGTGCCATAGGCGACCACGGCGCCGAGGCCTTCGCTCATGTTGCGAAGCCAGGGATCGTCGTAGAAGAGAAAACCGGTGCCCTTCACCGACCGCAGGTAATCGAACAATTCACCTTTTCCTTTCCGTACACCTTCCACGCCGCCAAACCCTTCGAGGTGGGCCTTGCCGAGATTGGTGATCAATCCGTGCGTGGGCTCGGTATAGCTGCAATACGACTCAATCTCGTGCCGGTGGTTGGCGCCCATTTCCACCACGGCCATCTGTGCGTCGTCGCCAATCTTCAGCAGGGTGAGCGGTATGCCGATGTGGTTGTTCAGGTTGCCTTCGGTGGTATAGGTTTTATAGGTAGTGGAAAGAACAGCATGCACCAGCTCTTTGGTGGTTGTTTTGCCATTGCTGCCGGTAATGGCGATAACAGGGATATTGAATTGCCGGCGATGGTGAAGGGCAAGCGCCTGCAGGGTCGATAATACATCCGCTACTACAATGGTTCTGTCGCCCTGCGCAAAGCTGGGATTGTCGATGATGGCATAGGCGGCGCCGGCATTCAGCGCGTCGCCTGCAAAGGCATTGCCGTTGAAGTGTTCTCCTTTCAGGGCAAAATACAGGTCGCCCGGTGTAAGCTTCCGGGTATCTGTCTGAATGGAGCGGAACTGTTTGAACAGTTCATAGAGCTGGGGAATGGTCATGAAGCAAAAATAGAGATATGGCTGCTATCGGAACCCGTCAAAATTTGCGGTGCAGGTTTTGTCACTATAACAACAATTCATTTGAGGATTATACGGTTATTCAGCTTTTCTTTTTAGCAGGCTTTCCGGCCAGGCTGTCTTTCTCTACCCGGAAACGGACGATCTTTTTGATCAACGCCAGCGGCAGCGGTTTATCCAGCGGAAACTGGATCGCGCCTTTGGAGGTTTTATAAGCAGCCAGCTCTCCGGCAAAATGCGCTATCGGGCCAGGTGTAGGGTAGAAGCCGATATGCTCTTTACCGGCGGCATAATAGACCAGCACTTTGTTTTGTTTGAAAGCAGGCATATTGTAACTGATGGTTTCGGCGGCCTTTGGCGCTGCCTGCAGAATGGCCGACCGCAGTTGATCCAGCAGCCGCTGCTTATCGGCCGGCTGTGTGGCGTGGTATTCGTCGATGGTGGTGAAACCCGGATTGTCTTTATTCATAAAATACACTTATATATATGATGTGAATACGCTGCCTGCGGGCGGTCATTTGGCTTTGGCAAGATCTGCATATACAGCGAGTAAAATATTGTAGTCGTCCTGGATCCACTCACCCGTCATCGCTCCCTGGTAGCGCCTGTTTTTGGTCAGGTAGTCCCTGTAAATCGTATAGGCAGAAAGCGCATTGCTGCTATCGAAATAAGTTTCTTTCCAGGCCGACGGAACCGATTCAAAAGAATGAATCCCAATGCCGCCGTTATAAATTTTCACCGGACCCATCGATGCCTGAAAAGAAACAACACGGAGGTTTCTTTCTTTGGCCGCTTTCATGATTAAGGCAAGGTGTTTTAAATAGTTCATCAAGCGGTTGTTCAGCGCGGCCTCGTTTTCAGCAGTTGCGGGCTTTATTCTCCATTGGTTGTTGTCGGGATAGAAAGGGTCGTCTTTGAACGATGCCAGCGGCAGAGATTGTTTCAGGAATGTATAAGACCTGTTGGATGTTGTATTCACCAGCGTCAATTCCATTTTCTGATCGAGCCGGTATTTTAGCTCGTATGTCAGCACTTCGCTGTTGTTGTTATTGTCAGACAGAAAAAGCCGGTTGTCGGTATCGGTTTTCCACCGTCCGAACCGGTAACCGTTTTCACCGGTAATTTCAGTAAAGCGGTGATCTTCGAAAAAGTTCAGGGTAATACCCTTTTTCAACTCGCTGGAAAATTGCAACTGGCTGTCGAAGTCGGATGTGCCATTGCCCGCACGCGTCAGACTGTCGATTTTGTAAATTATCCAGGTGCCTGTCATTGAAACCTGTTTCCTGGACGAGCAAGCCGGCAACAGACCGGCGATAGCGATGACTACAGTAAAAAAATTCATTGCCCTCTTCATCATGTATTACTTTATATTTCTCAACTGCGTGAAAGCGTCAGGAAAGCACATTGTTTATTTCTTTGATTATGCGGCAGGGATTGCCCGCGGCAATAACATTCGGCGGAATATTTTTAGTGACCACACTTCCCGCACCGATAACAACATTGTCGCCGATACTGACACCGGGCAGGACCACCACGTTGCCGCCTATCCAAACATTGTTGCCTACGGTGATGGGGTAATTGTATTCCAGCCCTTCGTTTCGCTGTACCGCATCAATGGGGTGCCCCGCTGTATAAAAGGAACTGTTGGGGCCAATGAACACATTGTCGCCAAACAGCACTTCGGCGCCATCCAATATCACGAGGTTGTGGTTGGCGTAAAAGTTTTCGCCCAATACGATATTATACCCGTAATCGCACCAGAATGGCTGTTCCACGAGGAAGTTGTTCTTTGTTTCCCGCACTATCTGCCTGATCAGCCGCATTCTTTTATCAAGATCGGCATAACCGGTTGCATTGTATTCCTGGCATAGCTTTTTACAGTTTGCTCTTTCGCCGATCAGCGCTGCATCGTGGTTGGGATTGTAGAGCAGGCCTTTTCTGCTTTTTTCTTTTTCAGTCATGATTGTGCTTCTGGTTCCTTCTGTACTATCCTTGTCATACAAGTTACTCCAGTTTTATGAGCGGAAGAAATGCGCGGTTTTTTGCGTTGTCATGCTGCTTTGCAGGCATTCTTTATAAATAATTAATAAAGATTTGATGCCGATTTAATAAGTGCGTCGCTGGCACCCTTTCAGCAGGATTACGCAATCGGTTGTTTGGTTTTAGAAAAAAAATCGCTTCTAATTTTCCATTACGGATCTCAAGGCTCTTTATTAAAATTTTCATGTATGACTAAAAACCAAAAACTAGCTAATCACAAAACGCGGTGGTACTGGATGCGCCTTATTGCAACAGTCGTCATCGCTGTGATCTTCTCGGCGGCGCATGCCCAGGAGAAGACAATTGAAGGCGTGATCAAAGGAAAAGACGGCGAGCCGGTAGCGGCCGCCAGTATTTCCGTTAAAGACACAAAAATAGGCACCGCCACCGATGCCGAAGGAAAATTCAGGCTCACCCTTCCCGCCAGCCTCGAAAAACCCGTGCTGGTTGTATCCGCGCTTAACTTCCAGACCGCCGAGGTGCGGCTTGGCGCCGGCCAGCAGACAGTGGAACTGGCGCTCGACCGGAAAGAGAAATCAATGGATGAGATCATCGTTACAGGATACACGAACCAGAAAAAAGGAAATGTGACCGGTTCTGTAGGCGTTGTATCGGGTAAACAATTGATGGATGTTGCCTCTCCCAATGTAAGCAACCTGCTGCAGGGCAAAGTAGCGGGCGTGGAAGTGGTGAACGCCTCAGGGCGACCCGGTTCCACACCGGCCATCACCATCAGGGGTCGCTCTACCATCAACAGCACCACTGCGCCGTTATGGGTGGTAGACGGCGCCATTATGAGCACCGAGCCGGTGCTGAACCCCGCCGACATCGAAAGCATGTCGGTGCTGAAAGACGCATCGTCGGCTGCCTTGTACGGATCGAGGGCCGCCAACGGTGTTATCGTGGTAACCACCAAAATGGCAAAAGGCGCTGACAGAAGCGACTTCTCCGTATCGGGCAAGCTGGGCGTTACCCAATTCAGCATGGGCAAATTCAAGCTGATGAATTCCGACCAGATCTATGACTACTGGAAATCGTTCGCCAACCAGAATGCCATCCCTGCTTATTTCAACGAATCGCTCAAACAACGCAACACCAACTGGCTGGATATCGGCTCGCAGAATGCGCTGACGCAGGATTATAATCTTTCCTATTCGGGTGTATCGGGAAGGGCGAAGATATATTCGGGTATCAACTTTTACGATGAAGGCGGTACGGTAAAAGGATACAAGTACAACCGTGTGTCGGGACGGTTGAACGTAGATTATAAACTGACCAACAAGCTTACGTTCAAGCCGAAGGTCGCCGTCTCTTTCGCCAAAACCGATAGTACCGAGCACAGCATTTACGATATGTACCGCAATATGCCCTGGGACCTGCCTTATGACAGCGCCGGCCGGCCGGTGAATGCCAGAGCCAGCGGCGTTACCTGGTATGGCCGTGATCTGAATAACTACCTGTACGATCTTCAGTGGAATTTCACCAGGGGGCAAACGCTCAGCATCAACTCGAGTGCCGATTTTCAATACGACTTTAATGAGCATTTCAGCTTTAAGTCGACCAACAACATCACCTACCGGGCTGATAACGGACTGGGATATATTGACCCACGGTCAAATGCCGGTCTTGCCGATATAGGCCGCATTTCGAATACCGCCGGCAGGGCCACGTCGCGGTTCACGAACCAGATGCTGACCTATAAAACCGATATCGGCGAACACAGCATCAATGCGCTGGCTGCTTACGAGTACAACGATTATACGTATAATACGAATATCTCAACCGGGAAAGGCATTGTACCCGGCGTAACGGTGCTGAACGGTGCGGCTACGCCCATCGCGGCCTCGGGTAATATCACCCAATATGCATTCAGGTCTTACCTGTTCAATGCTGCGTACTCGTACAGCAACCGCTACTCATTGCAGGGTTCCGTTCGTTCCGACGGTTCTTCCCGTTTCTCAAAAAAATACGGAACCTTCTATTCAATAGGCGGCGCCTGGAATGTGCACAATGAAAGCTTTTTCAACGTAGCGGCGATCAACTACCTGCGCGTGCGCGCCAACTATGGCGGAACAGGCAATACCCCGAGCGACTATTACGGGTATTATGACCTGTTTGGCCTGAGCACCCAGTACAACGGATCGCCTTCTGCTTTCCCGACCGCCCTGGGCAACAAGACCCTGAGCTGGGAAAAGACCTATAGCACCGATGCGGGCGTGGAGATCGGCTTGTTCGACCGCCTCAACCTGACCGTTGACCTGTATCGCCGTAACACGTCCGACCTGGTATATGCCGTTGCGCTGCCGTCGGTGTCGGGTTATGTGCAGCAGTTGCAGAATATCGGCGCCGTGGTGAACAAAGGCATTGAGGCTACGCTCTCTTACGCGATCATCAAATCATCAAAAGTGCAGTGGAACCTCGACGTTACGATCGGAAGCAATAAGAACCATGTTACCGAGCTGTACAAGGGACAGTCGCAGTTGAACGGCAACCAGGTATATAAAGAAGGGTACGATATCAATACATGGTACCTGCCTGTATGGGCCGGCGTTAACCCCGACAACGGCAACCCGCAGTGGGAAGTAGCCGATGCATCGGGCAATAAAACACTCACCGGCACCTATTCGGCCGCTACCCTGCAGGCCGGAGCTGCCGCCACGCCGAAATATTTCGGGGGCATTAATACGAATGTTTCCTGGGCAGGTTTGTCGCTCCGTGTGAATACCGCCTTCCGCAAGGGCAGCATGATTTATTATGCAGACCGCGAAACCTTCGATGCCGACGGCGCTTATCCCACCTATAACAGCATGGTGCTGAAGAGCGGTTGGTCGAGATGGACACCCGAAAACCACAATGCCACCCACCCGCTGGCGTACTATGGTGGAAACAACAATTCCAACAAGCCCTCCACCCGGTACCTGGAAGACGGCTCTTTCTTCCGCATCAGGAATATAACCCTGGGTTATTCCCTGCCGGCTTACGTGGTGCAGAAACTGAAATCCAAGAATATCCAGGCAAATATCTCTTTCGACAATTTGCTGACACTTACCAAATTCTCCGGACTCGATCCCGAAACCATTGCCTATCCGCAACCCAAAAGGATCATGTTCGGCCTTTCCATTGGTTTTTGATTAAAAAAAATATTGTATGACTTTTCATTCTATAAACAAATTGGCAACCATCGGTGCGATGCTGTTGACGATGGGCTGCTCCAAGCTTGACAGGAAACCGTTTGACGCCCTGACGCCGGAAGATTTCAATACATCCGAAGGCAGCTTGCAGGCAGTAACCAATGGCAACTATGCACGCCTCAAGACGATGGCGCTCGGCTGGCACCGCGTAATGGAATTTCCCAGCGACAACGTATCGCTGAGCGGCACCACCACCTCGCACCTGTTTTACCTGTACAATTACCAGCGTATTCCGAACAACTCCTTTGCCACGAGTTTCTGGAGCAATTCTTACCAGGTGATCGTATCGAACAGCAAGATCATCGAATCGGTGCCCGAAGGGTCATCGAAAGAAAATGACCAGCTTCTCGGTGAAAATTATTTTCTGCGCGCTTACCTGCATTTTACGCTGGTGAATGTTTTCGGCCGGCCCTATTCGCAGGGCGCCGACAACCTGGGTGTTCCCATCAAACTCGATGGCGACCCCAATAACCAGCCGGCCCGTTCGAAAGTAGGAGAGGTGTACAACGCCGTGCTGGCCGACCTCGACAAAGCAGAGTCGCTGATGACGGTTTTCAAATCGAATATCTACGCGTCGAGAGAAGCCGCCTGGGCATTGAAGGCACGGGTATATCTCTACATGGAGAACAATGAGAAAGCCATCGAATACGCCGAAAAAGTGATCAATTCCGGCAGGTTCTCCTTATTGCCGACCTCGCAGTTCGGGCAATATCCCACTTTCAAGCCCGAGTCGAACAATGAAACCATCCTGGCTATTAAATTCATACCCGACGCCGACCATCCTTCCAATGGTATTGGCAATATCGGCTCGTTGTATTCGGTGATCAATGGCTCGGGCTATGGTGAGATGTATGCTTCCAAGCCTTATCTCGACCTGGTGCGCAAATTCCCGGCAGATGTACGGAATAAGTTCATTGAGCCCGATTACAAAACCGGCTCTTCGGTGATATGGGCCATGTATGTGAATGAGAATTACCAGTACGTGAATGTTCCGGTAACAAAAGCCGGCGACGACTACAAGATAACCGCAACCGGCGAAACACTTGACAAGGAGATCAATGTCAACGGCGCCTATGACTATTATATCGTGCTGGCGGGCGGCGTGAGAAAGAAAGTGATCATCGAAAAGGAAATGAACCTGCGGAACGGGTATCCCAAGTTCTTTATCACTAAATGCTCGCGCCAGGAAGGACAGCCGCAACTGTGGTCGCCCATTGTAGCGCGCCTCGGCGAAATGTACCTGATACGGGCAGAAGCCTATGCCAAGCTGGGCGACGATGCCAAGGCGATCGCCGATGTAAATGTCATCCGCGCAAGGGCCGGTGTGCCTGACTACGGCTTATATGATGCAAGCGCATTGCCCGCAGGTAAAACCGCGCTCGACTTGGTGCTGGAAGAAAGGCAGCTTGAGCTGGCCTGGGAAGGTCACCGTAAATTCGACGTGTACCGCAACAAAAGGGATATGGATCGCCGGTACCCCGGTACCCATCTTTCCGGCAACAGCCCGATCAGCTTCATTAAATGGGACGATGCTTTCATTGTTGAATTCATCCCCCAGTCGCAGATGCTGAGTCAACCCAACCTGGTTCAAAACCCGTAAAAAACTAAACCATGAAATATCTGACAAGGTATAGCCTGTTGTTTCTGATCGCCTGGTTGACCACGCTTTCGGCCGGTGCGCAAAACCTGCGTTTTGCATGGCTGACCGATATCCATATCGTCAGGGGTAGCCAAAGCCTGGCCGACTTGCGGAAATCGGTGGCCGACATCAACAGCATGAGTGACGTTCAGTTTACCATCCTGACAGGCGATATCAGTGATTTCGGCTACAAGGAAGACATGCTCATCGGTAAGCAGATACTCGATTCGCTTCGCAAGCCTTATTATATCGTTCCGGGAAACCACGATACCAAGTGGACCGAATCGGGCGCTACCGGCTTCGACGAGGTTTTCGGTCATCACAATATCCAATTCAATGCGGGTAATATCGCGTTCGTCGGCTTTCAGACGGGCCCTATTGCACGCCGCGGTGACGGTTATGTGACCGCCGACGACCTCGCCTGGATCAGGGAGCAGTGTGAAAACGCGAAGAAAAGCAATCGCACCATCATTCCCTATACGCATTACCCGCTCAACCGCAGCATGGCGAACTGGTTCGAGCTTACAAAGCTGTTTAAGGAATACGATGTGCGCGTAGTGCTGGTGGGGCATGGTCATCGCAACAACAAGATGAATTTTGAAGGGCTTCCCGGCGTGATGGCGCGAACCAATACCAGCAGGAACAATGCGCCGGTCGGATACACGCTGGTGGATGTAACACGCGACAGTATATTGTTTACCGAGCGTAACCCCGATATCGACCGTGTGACTACCTGGCATTCGCTGCCTTTCGTACCGGTCGATTACAGCAAAAACAATACGCCCTATACGCCGGAAGATTACGTTATCAATGCCGAATACCCGCAGGTGAAAGAAAAGTGGAAGCTGCACCTGACAGGCGGCGTATCATCGGCCGTGGCGTATGCCGGTAACCGCGTGTTTGTCGGCGACCGGAATGGCGCGTTTTATTGCCTGCAGTTGAAAGACGGTAAAACGTTGTGGCAGTTCAAGGCGGGCAAAGGCATCTTCTCCACGCCGGCGATAGCGGGCGACAGGGTAGTGTTCGGTTCGGTTGATAACAGCATCTATTGCCTGGACATAAAAACCGGCAAGCCCGTATGGCAGTTCAAGGCCGACAGTTATGTGCTGGGAAGCGCCGCCATCCACGAAGGCAAGGTATTTATCGGCGCCAGCGATGGTAAGTTCCGCGCCCTCGATCTTCGTACGGGCAAGCTGGTATGGGAGTTCGGCGGCATCCGTGCCTGGATCGATACCAAGCCGGTGGTGTACCAGGGGAACGTGTATTTCGGCGCCTGGGACAACTATTTCTATGCCCTGAATGCCAATACCGGCAAGCTGGCCTGGAAATGGATCCGCTCCGAAAAAGAGGCGTACCCCTCTTCGTATTATGCGCCCGGCGCCTGCTGGCCCGTGGCGGCACACGACCGGATATTCATTACCGGCCCCGATATGGTGCTTACTGCCATCAATGCGAAAACCGGCGATTCTCTGTGGCGTGTGGGCGCGCCTAAACTAAATGAAGCCATTGGTATTTCTGCCGATGGTAACCGCATATTTGTAAAATGCACGTTCGATAGCACCCTGATCGCGTACAATGCTGCCGCAGCGCAGCCCGAAGTTGTCTGGAAAACCGTGGATCACTACGGCTTCGATGACAACCAGGCGGCGATTATCGAAAAGAATGGTATTGTTTATTTCCCCTTTCGCAACGGCTGGCTGATTGCCGTTAACAGCCGCGATGGAAAGCTGTTGTGGAAGCACAAGATCAGTAATATCATGCTCAACCCCGCTACGCCCGTTAGTGAAAAGGAGGTAATCGTGAGCGACGAAGACGGCAACCTGGTGTTGCTGGAAAGCAAATAATACAAGAAAACCTGGTCAGTTTTTAGCTAGCACCAGCCGGAAGGCTGGTGCTTTTTTTTTGCGCTATATCTCTTCATACGTCGTGCCCTCGGTTTTCTTACTGCTTTTAACCACAGGCATATTACAGCCTGCGCCGCCGCAGCAACCGATATTGAGCAGCGGCAATAAAGAGAACAGCGCTCCCAGTACGATAAAAGACCATTCTGCTGTCAGGATGCCTTGCACAACAATAAAAATACCCATGGCCAACCGCAACGCCCGCATAAGGTCCCAGTTCCTTAAATAGCTTTTCATACGTACACTTTTTATCCACTCATTATGGCAAGCCGGTTACACTGGCCCTGCCGCTATGAAACACCTGCCGTTTTTCAGGCGGTTGCCACCCGGTACACATTTTGCCATCCGCCGCCGTTGATGACCTGCTGGTAGCCATTCTGTTCTAAAATGCGTTTGGCCTGGCTGCTCCGGCCGCCGCTTTGACAAAAAACAACAATGTTTTTCCGGTTCCTGAAGGCAGACAGCCGGCTGCCTATTTTGTCGAGGGGAATATTGACGGCGCCGGGTACGCTGCCGGCCGAAAACTCGGAAGCAGTGCGTACGTCTACTAAAAATGCCCCTTCTTTAATGGCTTCCGCCAACTGGCTGTTATCGCCTGAGGTGAACAGGTTCTTTAATATGTTAAACATAACTGATGTATTTTATTCTTAGGAATGCTTGCGGTATTTCGTGGTGGTCAATTCAGGCTGCTTTTTAATTCAATCGCTGTTTTGATGGAATTGGTGATCAGGCAGGCAGCTTTTGATTTCTCCAGCACCCGCATGGCTTTATCGCTGTCGGTTGCCGGGTTTTCCAGGGTGAGGGCGGGCGCAATAACGGCTTCCGTTACCTGGTGCTTTCCGTCAACTACCTCCAGCTTGCAAATGGTTTTACACGAAAAACCGGTAAAGGGCAATTTGAAATTCTCCGCCACCGCCAGAAAAGTAGCCATATAACAACTGTTGATAGCTGCCGCATACAAATGTTCGGGCGACCAGACGCCGGGAATCCCCTGGGGAAATTCAGGCGGTGTTGCGCAGGCGATGCGGTCGTTTAAAACGGGTGAAGACAATACACCTGCCCGTCCCTGCTGCCACTGCACATCTACTTCATAATAATGTTCTTTTGCCATGATGGTATATTGAGTGAATGAATAACCTGCTATAGGTATTGGTCGCTGCAATTGATATAGCAAAGTTGCATCAAATCAAAAACCTGCACTGTTACTTTGGTTACACAAGCCGGTTTTATAACCAATCGTTTCAGTAAAAACAAAGAGCCTGCACCGGAAACGATGCAGGCTCTTTGATGGCTATCTGTTTTACTTATTTCTTGCGGCTGTTCTGGCGGCGCTTCTTGTATTCGATACCGGTTTTGAAGCCATTGCCTTCGGGGCTGCCGGTGCGATCCATCGCGCAACGGAAACCTACGGTGCTGCTGCTCTGGTCTTCTTCCAGGAAGCGGCGGGTACCGGGGCTCAGCCAGTAAGCGCGGTCGTTCCAGCTACCACCTTTGATGACGCGGCTCTTGTCGCTGATCAGCGTGGTTACGCCATAACCGTATTGTACGCCTTGCAGAATAGAGTCACCGTCGAGGTAGTTGATAACATCGGCTTTCTGGTAGTTGCGACGACCTCTGCTCTCTTCGTCGGTCATCAGGCGGTATTTGATATTACCCAGGCTGTCGCGCTCGGGCTTACCGGTGGTTTGGTCAACGGTCGAGAATTTGTTACCACGGTAGGGGCTCACGTCGTCAAAGTCGTTCAGCGACAGCGGGCGGTACACGTCGGCAGTCCATTCGTTCACGTTGCCGCTCATGTTGTAGATACCGAAGCCGTTGGGATAGAATGATTCAACCGGCGCAGTGTACACGGCACGGTCGTTCAGGCCGCCGGCAACACCCATGTTGTCACCCGATCCGCGTTTGAAGTTGGCCATGAAAGTTCCCTGCCAGGTGCCCTTGCGGGTATCACGCAGGCCGTTCACGTTGCTCGACCAGGCATATACCTGCTTGTTGGTTACCAGCTCTTCACCACGCTTGCCTTCTTTGCGCGAGGGCTGCGGGTTCTGGTTTACATAACCCAGTGCGGCATATTCCCATTCCGCTTCTGTGGGCAGGCGGTAGTTCGGCAGCAGGATACCGTCTTCGAAAGTAACGTTGGTACGCGGAGAACCATTGGGGTTCTTCAGGTCGTTCTTTTTCGAACGGGCTGCTTTTCCGGGCGCTGCCTGGAATTCGCCGGCGAGGTAAGATTTTGTATTGAAATGTTCTTCGGCAATGCCTGAAACATTTTTGATCGA
>JBDHYM010000003.1:0-43845 GCA_039811405.1 Flavihumibacter sp.
CATCGCGCCGCCCCCGATTATTTTCAAACCTTCGGGCTCGGCTTTTTTGAATACTTCCAGTTGGCGGAAGACATCGGTGCCGCGCCGCTTCCGATCTTAAGCTGCGGCATGGCCTGCCAGTTCAATTCGGCGGAGCTGGCGCCCCTCGACGAGCTGGAGCCGTATATACAGGATGCGCTCGACCTGATCGAGTTCGCTAACGGTGATATACAAACGAAATGGGGGGCGCTTCGCGCCTCGATGGGCCATCCCGCCCCTTTCCATCTCAAGATGATCGGCGTGGGCAACGAGAACTGGGGACCCCAGTACCTCGAACGCCTGGCCGTTTTTACCGCGCGGCTAAAGGCCAGGCATCCCGAAGTGAAGCTGGTAACCAGCGCGGGCCCGTTTTCTTCGGGCGAGCTATTCGACACCCTCGACAAAGCGCTGCGCGCGCAGAAAGCGGATATTATCGACGAACATTATTATATGCCGCCCAACTGGTTTTTGCGCAATGCGGCCAGGTATGACCGTTATGATCGCCAGGGGCCGAAAATATTCGCCGGCGAATACGCCGCGCACCCGCCCACCGTACCGCAGGGACCGTTGCGCAACAACTGGCAGGCAGCGCTGGCCGAAGCCGCTTTCATGACGGGCCTTGAACGCAATGCAGCGGTGGTGGAGATGTGCTCTTATGCACCGCTCTTCGCGCATGCAGACGGCTGGCAGTGGTCGCCCGACCTGATCTGGGTCGATAACCTGCATGTATATCCCACGCCCAATTACTACGTGCAGCAGTTGTATTCACTGAACAGAGGAACGAAAACGATCCCGCTGGAAGAGAACGGGGCGGCATTGAGCGGGCAGGACAGCCTGTATGCCAGCGCCGTAGTAGACGAAAAAGAATCGTTGCTTATTATAAAACTGGTAAACGCCGATGCAGTGGAGAAAAAAACAACCCTGCATTTGAAAGGCTTCCGGATAAACGCGCGTGAAGCGGAGCGAATCGAAATGAAAAGCAACGATCCCTTGGCTGTTAACCCGGTGGGGGCGCCGGCGCTGATCAAACCGCAGCAGCGCCGCGAGCCTTTCCGGGCGGCCAACTGGCAGGTGGCGTTGCCGCCACATTCGTTTACCGTATTGCGTATTCCCTACCGGAAATAATGGTAGGTTGCAGAAAAAGACAGGCAATGAAGCAGGTATTGAAAGGATTTAAAGGTTTTTTGTTTGACCTTAACGGCACCATGATAGACGATATGGCCTATCATGTAAAAGCATGGACCCGGATACTGAACGACGATCTGCAGGCGGGCCTGGATTACCCGGCCGTAAAAGCGCAGATGTACGGTAAGAATTCCGAGCTGTTGGTACGGGTATTCGGTAAAGACCGGTTTACCCCCGAAGAAATGGACAACATCGGCATGCAGAAAGAGCGCGCTTACCAGGAAGCTTATCTGCCGGCGCTGAAGCTGATCGACGGCCTGCCTGCGCTGCTGAATGAAGCCAGGCTCGCCGGCATCAAAATGGCGATCGGCTCGGCCGCCACTCCCTTCAACATCGATTTTGTGCTTGACAACCTAGATATCCGCGCTTATTTTGATACCATTGTAAGCGCGGACGATGTAGCGGTCAGCAAGCCCGACCCCGAAGTGTATCTTGCCTGTGCCGCCCAACTGGGCCTCGCCGCCGCCGACTGCGTGGTATTCGAAGATGCGCCCAAGGGGGTGGAAGCCGCCGCCGCGGCCGGTATGAAATCGATTGTACTGCTGACCCTGCACAGCCGCGACGAGTTCGACGCGTATAACAATGTGCTTGCTTTTGTAAACAATTATACAGAACTGGAATAAATAACGATTGTATGCTAAAAACGGTGATAGGCGTTGACTATGGAACAGACTCTGTTCGATCGGTGCTGGTCGATGCGGCCGATGGACGGGAGCTGGCATCTGCTATTTTCGCTTACCCACGCTGGGCCGCGGGCCGCTATTGCGATCCCGCCAAAAGCCAGTTCCGCCAGCATCCCCTCGATTACGTGGAGGGATTGGAAACAACGATCAGGGAATGCCTGCGTAAAGCAGGCCCGGAGGCGGCCAAGGCCGTGAAAGCGATCTCCGTCGATACCACCGGCTCCACGCCCGTGGCGGTTGACAAAACGGGTACCCCGCTTTCGCTGCTGCCGGCTTTCAAAGAAAATCCCCACGCGATGTTCGTGCTGTGGAAAGACCATAGTTCGGTCGGCGAGGCGGCCGAGATCAACGAGCACGCCAAAAAATTCAATACCGACTACCTGCAGTTCGTGGGTGGTATTTATTCTTCCGAATGGTACTGGGCCAAGCTGCTGCACATACTGAGAACAGACAATTCGGTTAGGGATGCCTGTTATGGTTGGGTGGAGCATTGCGACTGGGTTCCCTTTTTGCTGACGGGCGGAACCGATTTCTCACAGCTAAAGAGAAGCATCTGCTCCGCGGGGCATAAAGCGCTTTGGGCAGCCGGCTATGGCGGTATGCCCCCCGAAGATTTTTTCAGCAGCCTCGATCCGCTGTTGAAAGGCTACGCCGGCAAGCAGTTCGCCGAAGCGCTGCCGGCTGATCATGCCGCCGGCGAGCTATCCCCCGAATGGGCAGAGAAGCTGGGGCTCCCCACCGGGGTGGTGGTGGGTATCGGCGCCTTTGATGCGCATATGGGTGCTGTGGGCGGGCAGATAGAACCTTATTACCTCAGCAAGGTAATGGGCACGTCTACCTGCGATATGCTGGTGGCGCCGATGGAAGACATGAGCGGGGTGCTGGTAAAAGGCATTTGCGGACAGGTACCTGGCTCGATCGTGCCGGGCATGCTGGGTATGGAAGCCGGGCAGTCCGCTTTCGGCGACACCTATGCCTGGTTTCGTAAAATGATCATGGAGTTTACCGGGTCATTGTTGCGCAGCTCATCGGTGATCGATGAAGCCACCGCTAAAAAGCTGGAAGCAGAGCTGAATGACAGGTTCATTGCCACGCTGGCAATGCAGGCTTCGGCGCTGCCTTTGGGTGAGAACGATGAGCTGGCGGTCGATTGGCTCAACGGTCGCCGTACGCCTGATGCTGACCAGGCCGTGAAGGGAAGTATCACCGGCCTGAACCTGGGTACCGATGCGGCACGCCTTTTCAAGGCGCTGGTGGAAGCCACTTGCTTCGGTGCGCGCGCCATTGTTGAAAGATTCAGGACAGAAGGCGTTTCTGTTAAGGGGCTGATCGGCCTGGGTGGCGTTGCCCGCAAATCGCCCTATATCATGCAAACCATGTCGAACGTAATGCAGATGCCGATCCGCATACACCGGTCAGAACAAACCTGCGCCGCGGGCGCAGCCATGTTTGCAGCAACGGCAGCCGGCCTTTATCCGACCGTGCAGGCAGCGATGGAAAAGATGGGCCAGGGCTTCGACCTGGAGTACCTGCCAGATACCGCCCTCGCCGGTTATTACGACCGGCGGTATGCCCGTTACCTGGCGCAGGGCTTATTTACCGACAGCAATAAAAAAGCATGAGCTATAAAGAAATCAGGGAGGCCGCTTATGAAGCCAATATGCAACTGCCCCGGTTGGGACTGGTGCTGTTTACTTTTGGCAATGTGAGTGCGGCCGACAGAAGCAAAGGCGTATTTGCCATTAAGCCGAGTGGCGTTCCGTATGAGGCCCTGACGCCCGAACAGATGGTGATAGTCGATTTCGACGGAAAAACAATAGAAGGAAAGTTAAGACCCTCATCAGACACCAAAACCCATGCAGTGCTTTACCGGCACTGGGAAGAAGTGGGTGGCATCGTGCACACACACAGTGAATACGCCACCGCCTGGGCCCAGGCGCAACGCGACATACCGATCTTCGGTACCACGCATGCCGATCACAATACGGTCGATATTCCCTGCGCGCCGCCGATGGACGATCAAATGATCGAAGGCGATTACGAATACGAAACCGGCTTCCAGATCATGAACTGTTTCAAAGAGCGGCAGCTCGACTACAAAGAGGTGGAGATGGTACTGGTCGGCAACCATGCCCCCTTTACCTGGGCAAAAACGGCGGCCAAGGCGGTCTATAACAGTGCCGTGCTCGAAACGGTGGCGAAGATGGCCTGGCTTACCGAACAGATCAACCCGCAAGCGTCGCGACTTAAGGAAGCGCTCATCAAAAAACACTATACAAGAAAACACGGCCCGGATTCCTATTACGGGCAATCTTAAACGGACAACTATGAACGATCTCAAGAAGCTGGAACTATGGTTCGTTACCGGCAGCCAGCATTTGTATGGCGAAGAAACATTGAAACAGGTGGCGGAGCATGCGCAGCAGATCGCCGGGGCGCTGAGCGCCAGTAAGCGTATATGCGTATCCGTTAGCTGGAAGCCGACGGTGAAATCGCCCGAAGAAATTTACGCGGTATGCGAAGAAGCCAACCGGGTGAAGAGCTGCATTGGCATCATCGCGTGGATGCATACCTTCTCGCCTGCGAAGATGTGGATCGGCGGGCTTAAGATATTGCAGAAGCCGCTGCTGCATCTGCATACGCAGTTCAATCGCGATATCCCCTGGAGCTCGATCGATATGGATTTCATGAACCTGAACCAGAGCGCGCACGGCGACCGTGAGTTCGGTTTTATTATGAGCAGGATGCGCCTGCGCCGCAAGGTGGTGGTGGGCCATTGGGAAGACCCCGCCGTGCACGAGGGCATCGACACATGGGCGCGGGCAGCCGTGGGGCTGAACGACTGGAAGGGTGCACGCTTTGTTCGTTTCGGCGATAACATGCGGCAGGTGGCGGTGACCGAGGGCGATAAGGTGGAAGCGCAGATCAGGTTTGGTTACAGCGTGAATACCCATGGCATCGGCGACCTCGTAAAAGTGATCAACGAAGTAAGCGATGCGGCGGTGAATCAACTGATGGGTGAATACGAAGACCAATATCAACTGGCCGCGGGCCTGGCGAAGGGCGGCGCGCAGCGCACCTCGCTGGCAGATGCTGCCCGCATCGAGATCGGCATGCGCGCTTTCCTGGCCGATGGCGGTTACAAGGGGTTTACCGATACGTTCGAAGACCTGCACGGCATGAAGCAACTGCCCGGCATCGCCACCCAGCGGCTGATGGCCGATGGTTATGGCTTCGGCGGTGAGGGCGACTGGAAAACGGCCGCACTGGTGCGCGTTATGAAAACCATGGCTACCGGGCTGAAAGGCGGTAACTCGTTCATGGAAGATTACACCTATCATTTTGACCCTGCCAATAAAATGGTGCTGGGCTCGCACATGCTGGAAATTTGCCCGTCGATCGCCGACGGCAAACCCCGATGCGCCGTTTATCCGCTGGGCATCGGCGGCAAGGAAGATCCCGTTCGGCTGATCTTCAACGCGGCGGGTGGTGCGGCGCTCAACGCATCGGTCATCGATATGGGCAATCGCTTCCGTTTGCTGGTAAATGAAGTGGAAGCGGTGCCGCCTGTAGAAGACCTGCCGAAGCTGCCGGTAGCCCGAGTATTGTGGAAGCCGCTGCCCGATATGCAGACCGGCTGTGCGGCCTGGATACTGGCCGGTGGTGCCCATCATACCTGCTACAGCCAAAACCTCAGCACGGCACACCTGGAAGACTTTGCCGACATGCTGCAGATTGAATACGTTTTGATCGGAAAGCAAACAAATCTCCACCAGTTTAAGAATGAATTGCGCTGGAGTGATGTATATTACCAACTCAACCCCTAACGTCACCATTTACCTACTTGCTATATGAAGAATCAACTCAGCACTGCCGATATACTGGTATTTCTTGTTTACCTGGTTGTAGTGGGCTCATACGGTTACTGGATATACAAGCGGAAAAAACAGGCCGTGACCGATACCAAAGATTTCTTTTTGGCTGAAGGGTCGCTCACCTGGTGGGCCATCGGCGCCTCGCTGATTGCGTCGAATATTTCAGCCGAGCAGTTCATCGGTATGAGTGGCAACGGATTCTTCGTGGGTATTGCGGTAGCCTGTTACGAATGGCTGGCTGCGTTATCACTGATCATCATCGCCGTGTGGTTCATCCCGGTGTACCTCAAGAACAAGATATATACCATGCCACAGTTCCTGACGAAACGGTACAATGAAACCGTGGCATTGATCATGGCCATATTCTGGCTGTTCCTCTATGTGTTCGTGAACCTGACTTCCATTTTATACCTCGGTGCAGTGGCGATCAACGGTCTGCTGGGCGGTGCTTACCTGCATACCATTATGATTGCGCTGGCGATAGCGGCGATCTTTATTACGCTGGGCGGTATGAAAGTGATTGGTTATACAGACGTGATTCAGGTGGCGGTACTGATCATCGGCGGACTGGCCACTACGTATATGGCCCTGAGTATTGTGGCGGAGAAATTCGGTGTGGGCTCCAGCGCCATTGCCGGTTTTAAAGTGCTGATGCAGGATGCACCCGATCATTTCAGGATGATGCTCGACAAACCAACGGCCGCCTCCTCGCAGGAGTATGTGAACAAGTACCTTATTCTGCCGGGCATACTGATGTACCTCGGCGGACAGTGGATCGTGAACCTCAATTACTGGGGCTGTAACCAGTATATCACGCAGCGTGCCTTGGGTGCCGATCTGCAGACGGCACGTAATGGCATCCTGTTCGCGGGTTTCCTGAAGCTGATGATGCCGGTAATCGTGATGCTGCCGGGTATTGCCGCTTATGTGTTGTATAAGAACGGTCACCTGCCGCAGTTGGTGGGTGGTATGGACGGCGCCTATTCGGCTATTCTCAGCTTCCTCCCTTCGGGATTGAAAGGCCTGTCGGTGGCGGCGCTGACCGCGGCAATCGTGGCTTCGCTGGCGGGAAAGGCAAACAGTATCTCCACGATTTTCACCCTCGACATTTACAAAAAATACATCAGGAAAGACGCCGACGAAGCACGCATGGTATGGACGGGCAGGATGGTAGTGCTGTTTGCCATGGTGGTTGCCATTCTTTTCACCTGGAACGACCTGCTGGGTATCGGCAGCGCCGGCGGATTCACCTTTATCCAGAAATATACCGGGTATATCAGTCCTGGGGTGTTCGCGGTGTTCCTGCTCGGCATGTTCTGGAAAAGAACAACCGGTGCGGCGGCTGTGGTGGGCATTCTGCTTGGATTTATCCTTTCCGTATTCTTCAATGAATTTGCACCCCGTATATTCGGTAATGAAACCTGGCTGTATACGGCCTATTATAACAGCGATGCGCAGGTGCACCAGATACCTTTCCTGATCTGTATGGGCTTCGCTTTCTTCTTTACCGTGCCGGTAATGGTGCTGATGAGCCTGGCAGGACCGAAGATCAACCCCAAAGCGTTTGTGCATGATCCCGGTATGTTCAAAGTTAAGCCCATTACAATTGTACAGATAGTTGTTACCTTGCTGATCCTAATGGCCCTTTACGTCAAATTCTGGTAACACACATGGGAAGAGCAGAGTACAAACAATACGACCGCTTTCTGGTAGCGGTGGACTGTATCATATTCGGTTTCGACGGAACCGGTTTAAAAGCCCTGCTGATCAAGCGGGGCTTTGAACCTGAAATAGGCAAATGGTCGCTGATGGGCGGCTTTGCCCGGCTGGGAGAAAGTATTGACGAGGCTGCACAGCGCATCCTGCTGACGCTTACCGGCCTCGAAGAAATTTATATGGAGCAATTGCATTGCTTTGGCGAAGTGGCGCGCGATCCCGGCGGACAGGTGATTTCCGTGGCGTATTTCGCGCTCATCAAGATCGACGAATCAGACAAGGAAAAACTGGACTCGCACCAGGCCAAATGGGTCGACCTGAAAAAGATGCCGGCGCTGGTCTTCGACCATAAAGACATGGTGCGTCTTGCCAAAGAAAGGCTGCAGCAGAAAGTGGCCAATCACCCCATAGGCTTTGAGCTGCTGCCCAATAAGTTTACCATGCAGCAGTTGCAGGCCTTGTATGAAGCGGTATATGAAACCAGCTTTGACAAGCGGAATTTTACCCGGAAAATATTGTCGCTCGGCGTGCTGCAAAAGCTGCCTGAAAAAGAAAAGACTTCTTCCAAAAAAGGCGCGTTCTACTACGTGTTCGATAAGAAAAAATACAAGAAGCTGGAGAGTCGCGGGCTGAGCTTCCTGTAAAGGCGACTCAGTTACGGCGTACTTTGATAAACGGGACCGGCGGGTCGATGTACTGGTCAATGTCGGTATCGTGGAAAATCTGTAATACAACTTCCATTCCCTTGATCACTTTTCCGAAAGGCGCATATCCCTGACCGTCGGCATTGTTCTTGCCGCCGTAGTCGAGCCCCGGTTGCTTTTCAATGCAGATAAAGAATTCTGAACTGGCTGTGCCTGGTTCATTGCGTGCCATCGAGATGGTGCCGTTCTCGTGCAGTAACCCGGTGATATTGGTGGACTCGTGTGGAATGGTCGGGAGCTCGGGCCGCTTGCGACGGCGGTTCCAGAGCCCGCCTTGCACCAGTTCGGCTTTCTCGGCGTCAGAGGGCTGGTTGCGAAGGTTCCACACCCGGTAAAAAGATCCCTGGTCATATACTTCATCGTCCACCAGCTTCAGGAAAGCAGCCACTGTTTTAGGCGCCTTGTCTTCATAGAGCTCCACTATGATGGTGCCGGCGGTGGTAACGATCTTCACCTGGGGGTGACCCGTGGCGACAGGCTTGCAGGCCTGTATACCCGCGAGCAGCAGCACGAATGCCCATCCCTGCCAGCGTTTCAATAATTCCATGTTATAAAAATAGCGTTTTCTGTCGCTCGCGAAATACATTGCGGCAACCGGCTTTACAATTTGTTAAAGCTGGCGTAATCTTCTCTTCATGTGGCCCGGATAGTTTTGCGCTTCAATAACAGAAAGCCAAAATAATCAAATGAAACCAGTACTACTGCGGCAGGCATTGTGCGCCTGGCTATGTTTGCTATTTGCCCTGCCGGTAACCGTATGGGCCCAGCAACCGGTTAATGGAACCGTACTTTCACAAGCAGATCAAAAACCTGTTCCCAATGCGTCTGTAACCATCAAGGGCACCCGCAGAGGAACATCGACCAATGCCGACGGCCAGTTTTCACTTGCCGCCAGCAGCGGTGAAACCATTGTGGTAAGCGCCATTGGTATCGTAACCAAAGAATGGGTCGTTACCGGTGAACCCGATATCGTGATCACTGTAGTGCCGGCAGCCAATTCACTGAACGAAATTGTAGTGACCGCGCTGGGCGTTAAAAAAGAAAAGAAGAAAGTAGGCTATGCCGTACAGGAAGTAAAGGGCGAAGACCTGGTGAAGGCCCGTGAGCCCAATGCCATCAATGGCCTGGTGGGTAAGGTGGCGGGTCTTACCGTAGGCGCATCGGCGGAAATGCTCGGCAACCCCAACGTGCTGCTGCGCGGCAGCGGCATCACCCTCTACGTGGTAGATGGTGTTCCCATCAACTCCGACACCTGGAATATTTCGCCCGATGACATCGAATCATACACCGTACTGAAAGGCGCTACCGCTTCGGCGCTGTACGGATACCGCGGGCAAAACGGCGCGATCATGATCACCACCAAACGTGGTTCTAAAGACAAACGCGGCTTCTCCATCGAATTCAACAGCAGCACCATGTTCGAGAAAGGATTCCTGGCTATCCCCAAAACGCAAGATGAATACGGCCCCGGCGACCACGGGAAATATGCGTTTGTTGACGGTAAAGGCGGTGGCACCAACGATGCCGACTATGATATCTGGGGACCTAAATTCGAAGGACAACTGATCCCGCAATACGATTCGCCGGTGGACCCTGTTACCGGTGTACGCCAGGGAACCCCCTGGATAGCCCGCGGCAAAGACAACCTGAAACGATTTATTCAAACCGGCATGCTGTCGACAAACAGCATTGCGGTGGCTACCCGTAACGACAAGGCCGACCTGCGCTTTGCCGTATCGAACAGTTACCAGAAAGGAATTATCCCCAATACAAAGCTCGGCATCACCAACTTCAATATTTCTGCCGGCTACAATTTCTCCGACCGGTTTCGCCTGGAGTCGTATATCAATTATAACCGCCAGTACACACCTAATATTCCCGATGTGGAATACGGCCCCAACAGTCTTATCTACAATATGACCCTCTGGGGAGGCGCCGACTGGAATATAGATGACATGCGCAATTACTGGCAGCCGGGAAAAGAAGGCGTTCAGTCGGTATATGCAGAATACCAGCGTTACCATAACCCCTGGTTCATGGTGAAAGAGTGGTTGCACGGGCATTATAAAAACGATGTAAACGGTAACATCAAGTTATCGTACAAGTTCAACGACAAGCTCGATTTCTTTGTGCGCACCCAGGTAACGGCCTATGATATGTTGCGCACGGAAAAAATGCCGTTCAGCGCGCACCCTTACGGAAGAGAAGAAGCGCTGGGCGATTACCGCGAAGACCGCCGTGCCCTGTTTGAAAACAACACCGATCTGCTGGCTACCTATAACAACAACAAATTGTTTCGCAATATCAGCCTGCGTGCTTCAGTGGGCGCCAATGCGCGTACCTTCCACTATAATTCCAGCTATGTTTCGACCGATTACCTGAACGTACCCGAGCTCTATACTTTTGCGAACAGCCGCAACCCCATCAAGGCCAGCAGCTACAATGCGCAAATGCTGGTGCTCAGCGGATATGGTTATGTGGACCTCGGTTTCAGCAAATATGCAAACCTGTCGCTGACGGGTCGCTACGACAAACTATCGACGCTGCCTAAAGGCAATAACCTCTATTTCTATCCCTCGGTATCGTTGAGTACCGTGGTGAGCGATTATGTAAGCCTGCCCTCGCCCATTTCTTTCCTGAAGTTCCGCGGCTCGTATGCGAATGTGAAAGGCGGACTTACCAGCGCTACCATCGGTGCTACACCTGCAGGCAGCTATCCGCTTGGCTATGGCGCCCAATATTATTCTTCGTATGAGGGGCCTACCTATGAGAACTCGGCCACTTACAGCACACCGCTGGTATATGATAACAAAGCTGGTGCTTATTTCACTACAACAATGAACAATGCCAATATCCAGCCCTTTACCAGTAAGGTGGTGGAAGCCGGTATGGACATCCGGTTCCTCGGCAACCGGCTTGGTCTCGACCTGACCTATTTCGATAACAAGAACGGTCCGCGGATCTTCAGCCTGCCGATATCAAACGCTTCCGGCTTCTCGTATGCGTTGGTAAACGGTATCACCACCCGCAAGAACGGCGTTGAGATTACGCTGACGGGTAGTCCGCTGCGAAGTGCCAAAGGCCTGAACTGGGATGTGATGGTAAACTGGTCGACCTATAAGGAAAAGTACACCGGCTTTTACCCTGGCGTAGAAGCGTTGAATACGTTTTTCAAAGTGGGCGACCGGGTTGATAAGATATATGGTTCCGCTTTTGTTCGTACACCCGATGGCTCCATCATCAACGATGCCGGCGGACGCCCGCTCCGCACGCCGGTGTCGCAGTACCTGGGTGATGCCAATCCCGACTGGATATGGTCTGCCATCAATAACTTCCGGTACAAAGGATTTACACTTGGCTTCCAATTCGACGGTCGCGTGGGCGGATATATGATCAATTATATCCAGCAGCAAACCTATCGCGGCGGCCGCAATATCAACACCGTACTGGGCGAGATGGGAGAGGCCCGTTACCAGGACTACCTGGGCGTGAAATCATGGACCGGTGACGGCGTGGTGGTAAGCAATGGCGCTGCAATCAATTATGATGTAGACGGGAAAGTGACCAACTACAAAGACCTGCAATATGCGCCCAACACCACCAAAACCTTTTTGCAGGACTATATCAGCTTCTATTACAACACCAACGAAGCGAACATCATCAAAAAGACATTCAGCAAGCTGCGCGAGATTACGCTGGGATATAATATCCCGCCCTCCCTGCTGGGCAAGTCGTTCATCAGGCAGGCAAGCATTACCCTGGTGGGAAGGAACCTGATCTATTTCTCGAAATATAAAGACCTGGATATCGACCAGTACCCGGGCACTTCGATGAGCGGGTCCATCCAGTCGAGCTCCAGTCTGCAAACACCCACCACCCGTCGTTTCGGTGTAAACCTCAACCTCACTTTCTAACTTATTATTCCAGGAACATGAAATACGCAAAAGCGATACTACCGGCTACCTTGCTGCTGACCATGACCATGGCGGCCTGCAACAAGCAATACGCAGATTTTGAAGCGAACCATAACCAGGCCGAAAGTGTGAGTCCCGACCTGGTGCTGCGGGGCATCACTTCCGACATGAACTACGACAAACCCTGGAGCAGCGTCAGCCGCTGGTGCCAGTTCGATTGCTGTAATTACAACTATTATGGCGACCAGCGTTACGACTGGACCGGCGCCTCCCTGAATTACAGCACGCTCGAGAATATTGTGAAAATGGAAGAAGAGGCAGCGAAGCGGGGCATGGCCGCTGTAAATCCCTATACCGCACTGGGCAAATTTCAGCGCGCGTTTTTCTTCTATCGAATGAGCAGCCTGGTGGGCGACCTTCCGCTGTCGGAGGCGTTAAAAGGGCTGGAGAACACGCATCCCTCCTATGATACACAGAAGAAAATCTTCCTCCAGATATTCGACTGGCTTGAAGCCGCCAATACGGAGCTGTCGCAATTGATTGCCGCGGGCGATAGAACGATGACGGGCGATATCTACTATGAAAACGATCTCTCTAAATGGCAGAAGGCGGTGAATGCATTTTACCTGCGCGTTATCATCGCATTGAGCAAGAAAGCGGGCGATACAGACCTGGGCCTCGCCGCCCGCATGCAGAAGATTGTCGGTATGCCCGCCAGCTACCCCCTGTTCAGCAGCAACGACGATAACCTGCAGTATGCTTATACCGTGTACAACAAGTATCCGTCGAATCCCGATAACCTGGGCTTTGATGCTACCCGTTACAACATGTCGGCTACCTACCTCAACAACCTGGTAACACTGAACGACCCACGGGCATACCTGACCGCAGAGCCGGCCACCTATCAACTGAAAACAAACCATAAAACGCCGGCCGATATCACGGCGTATGTAGGCGCGCCGTCGGGTGAGGACCTTACCAATATGTCGAGCAAAATGAGCGATGTGGAAAATGCCGCGTACAGCGTTCGCAGCCGCAGCCGGTATTACAGCTCGTACAGCGCCGAGCCCGGTATCATTATCGGGTATGCCGAACAATGCTTTACTATTGCGGAAGGCGCCAACCGCGGCTGGCTGACGGCAGATGCGGAAACCTGGTACAAAAAAGGCATTGCCGCTTCGCTGGCTTTTTATGGTGTTCCCGTAGAGGCCGCCGGCACGGTGTCGAAAACCTATGACGGTGTGAGCTATGCGATTCCTTTTGATTTCAACGGCGCCTATTATAACCAGGCGGCCGTAAAATACAAGGGAAACAATGCCGGCGGACTGGAGCAGATCCTGTTGCAGAAATACCTGTCGTTCTTTCAGAACTCGGGTTGGGAAGCCTTTTTTACCTGGCGTCGCACCGGCATTCCTGCATTTTCGACTGGGGTGGGTACCGGCAACAGTGGCATGATCCCCAAACGCTTCAGGTATCCCACTACAGAGAGGACGACCAATAGCGATAATTACAATTCCGCCGTGCAGAGCCAGTTTGGCGAAGACGATATCAACGGCAGCATGTGGCTGATTAAAAACCAATAACGTAACAACCGGCAGCGTTTTCTGTAAATTGCCCAAGAAAAAACCAATTGATATAGTATGATCCGGATGGTTGTTTTTGATATGGCGGGTACCACGGTAGATGAAGATAACCTGGTGTATAAAACAGTACAAAGTGCAGTGAACGCTGCCGGTTATAATTACAGTCTCGACGAGGTGCTGGCGGTAGGCGCCGGCCGGGAAAAATTGCAGGCCATCAAAGCTGTGCTGGCCGGCTCGGGTATAGCGGATGATCTGCTGGCCGAAAAAATCTTCGCCCGGTTCAATAATATGCTCGATGAAGCTTATGCGACCGCACCCATTTTTGCACAGCCCCATGCGCTCGATACTTTCCGCTTTTTAAGAAGCCGGGATATACTGGTTGTATTGAATACCGGCTATAGCCGCAAAATCGCCGAGGGCTTGCTGGAAAAGCTCAATTGGCAGGTGGGTCGCGACATTGATGCGCTGGTAACCGCCGATGATGTTGCGCGGAACCGCCCGCATCCCGACATGATCCAATTTGCCATGGACAAATTCGGTGTTACCGACCCCACTACCGTGGTTAAGGTAGGCGATTCGGCCATTGATATCGAAGAGGGTTTTAATGCAGGCTGCACCATCAGCATTGGCATTACCACCGGCGCGCATACGGTAGAGCAACTGCAGAAAGTACACCCTACCTGCATCATCAACGACCTGAAAGAACTGGAAACGATTGTATTTTCTAGTCCCCGTCTTTGTTAAACAGCTTTCGAAGAGCTTCCTTTGCTTTATCCAGCGTATGTTTCCTGGATTCGGAAAGGTTTTTACCCGCACGATTGATGTAGAAATTCAGCATGGACATTGCAGACTGGTAGGGTGTTCCCTTTTTGCGATGGCTGTGTATTGCTGAGCGTTTAAGTGACTGCGCTATCTTGTCAGGGTCGTTTCCTGCAAACACGCCTTTTTCCAGGTCTAATGCGTCACTGTGCTCGGTGACCCGCTTCGACCATTTTTTCGGTTTGTGTGACGGTTTCTTTTTCATCTGCTGTTATTTATTGACAGTCAGCCGCTACCCGAAAACCCGCGCTACATTCTTCTCTGCGTAACCCGCGCTTCCTGTCATGCCCTTGCCGCCAATGGCCGTAACGATCCAGGTATTGGGCTCTACTTCTTCATTAAAAATGTCGTGCCCTTTTCGCTGTGCGTAATAGCCGTTCCATTGCTTCGCGATATTCCAGTGCGGCATATTGAACATTCGCTGCGCTTCTTCCAGGATGATGTCGTTGATCACCGGCCTGTTGTCGAAACCTAGCTCACCCGCCACACGGGCATCGGCGTATTCGTGCGAATCGCCAATGATCATACTGCCGTCAACCGCCTGCTTGAAAAGAACATGCACACCCCATTTGCGAAAACGCTCGTCGATGGCGCCGGCATCCAGCTTTTTATAAGAAGGGCATTCATGGAAGCTTTCGTACCGGCGAATGGAGAGCCCGCCGAGCACCGAACCCGGCAGTACATATCCCTCCATGGGCGTGGTGCGCATCATTTGCAGTTTCGACACTTCGATGTCGCTGTTGTAAAAGACCGAAGGGTATAAGGCCTGGAAGTCGCGCCCGCTGCAGATGATCACCTTGGCGCCGCGGTACACGTTGCCGTCGGCTGACTCCACTTCATTGTAATTGCCCTTGCTGACCACCGACCGAACCAGTTGCTGCGGCTTATAAACAAGGCCCGGCTGCTCTTTCAGGTAGGCCAGCACGGCATAAATCAGGCGGTCGGGCTCGATGGTGACCTCATCGGGGAAGAAGAGCCCGCCGACGCAGTAGGAAGCCCGCAGGCCGGGGTACTTTTCCAGGCAGGCTTCCTTATCGAGTAATTGCGACGCATAGCCCTGCTTTTCGTTGATGGCGGCCAGCTCTTCGATCAGTGTTTGTTCCAACCTGTTGGAAGCCAGGTAAACGGTGCCGTTTTGCCTGACCGATATATCGAACTTCGACTGGATATCTTTGTATATCTCCAGGCTGCGGCGCCCGAGCTGCTGCCATTTGCCGCTGCTCATGCCCGAGGGCACGGCCTGGCCGAAATTGCGCACGGTGGCTTCCATGGGTCTTTCGTCTTTTTCGAGCAGCAGCACACGCAACCCTCTTTTCAGGGCATGATAGGCATGAAAGCTGCCGAGGGCGCCGGCGCCCACAATGATACAGTCGAATTGTTCAGATGGCATGACGGGGTATTTTGGGTGAAAAGTAACGCCAGGATGCTGATACAGCGAGTAATCCCAGCGCGCCGAAGATCAGGCTGAGACCGATAAAATACGGTAACCAGTTGATATCGGGCGAAAATAATTCCTTATAAAGAATGAGAAAGCAGCTACCAAGGTAACCGATCGAATCCATGACATAAAAGAAGAAGCCGATATTACCACGCACCTTGCAGGCGGCGATGAACCGTTCAAGAAAGAGACACTGGATGGTATTGTAGGCGATGTACAGTCCGATGGTATAACAAACGAAGAGCATCACCGGGTTTCCCCGGCCCTGTTGCAGGAAGAGGGCGCAGACAGTCAGCAGCGCAAACCCGAGCGCCACGGCCTGGTGCTGCCGTTGCAAGCTCTTTGTATGGTTTCGGATACCCGATAACGTTAGTAATACAAAAAACACGGTAATGGCGGCGAGGGTTTCCATGCGGGCGAAGATGGCGGGCGAGGCGCCGGGCACCAGTTGCCCGATCATCTCGATCTCGTAATTGTCTTTTATATCACGCAAAATGGTAAGCAGCAGGTTGATGAACGCCACGGCGGCCAGCCCCGGGAGATAGGTTTGTAAAATGGCTTTGCGTTCCGCGCTGTTCAGGGCGGGGCGCTCGCCCCGGCGCCGTTTGTCTTCCGGCGTAGCCGCCGGTATTTTGTTAAGCAGGTAAACGGAGAAAAACAGCAGTGGTAAGAACAGGCAGCCGGTTACAAAAGGCATCCAGCGATCGGCAACATGGCCCCATTCGATCGTATAACGACCGATGGTTTTCACCATGCCCGAGCTGAATATAAAATTGATGCTGAGCACCAGGGCTACAAAATCGGTATAGGAACGGCCTTCGATGAAAGAGAATACCAGCCCCCAGATCAGCCCGAGGCAGAGCCCGTTGAAAAAAAGAAAAACCGTATTCCACGGCGCGGGCACGAGGGCCAGGAACAGCAGGCAGAGATGGGCCGCACCGATCAGCAAAAGGATATGCCGGCCGCGGTGTGCCTTTTTCAGGGAGCCGATAAAACGGATGCCGATGAACTTGGCCGTCATATATCCCAGCACCTGGGCCACTACCAGGGCCGATTTCAGTGAAATACCGAATGCGGTGCTGTCGGCGAAAGCGGCCGCGCTGATGGATTTCCGGAAACCATACATGCAGAAATACGTGCAGAATGCGGCGAAAGCTGCCAGGACGGGCGGCCCGTAAGCCGACCATTTTGAAGAAGTTGCCGGGGGCGATGACATACGGGGCACAAAGCTAGGCGGCCGCTTTTCCCCGGCGGAGATTGGTGTATTATCTTATAGTGACTAGTGTGTTATCTTATAATGAATTATGCTCATGAATGCATTTTTCCTCTTTTCGTAAACGGGTTTCCTCTTTTCGTAAATCCCGGCACGATCACCGGGCTAAGTTTGCAGTTTGTTTGAATATAGCATGCTCAAAAGAATCATTCTATTGCTCATAATTGCCGGACCGGCAACCATGGCCCTTGCGCAAACCACTGCTAATCAGCAGGCAAAAAGCCTTGATTCAGTAGTGGTTACCGGCCAGTTCAGGCCCGGTACCCTGCGTAATTCCGCTTATCGCGTAAAAGTGATCTCCAGCGAATTGATCAGGGCCCGGGGCGTAACCGATATCGGCGGATTGCTGAACAATGAGCTGGGGTATCGTTTTAGCAACGATTATGCATTGGGAGAAACCGACCTGAACATAATGGGCATGGGCGGCAATAATGTGAAGATATTGCTGGACGGCATACCGATGGTAGACAGGGGCAGCAACAAACAAAGCCTGAGCCAGATCGATATCAATACCATCGAACGGATCGAACTGGTGGAAGGTCCTATGAGTGTGGTATATGGCACCGATGCACTGGCCGGGGTCATTAATATCATCACCCGTAAAACCAAAGACAAAAACCAGTTCAATGCCTACGCCAAGCTGCAGGAAGAATCGGTGGGCGAGAGCTATAATTTCCTCGACGGCAACGGCTTGCACCAGGCAAGCCTGGGAGGCGACGGCTCTTTCGGTAACTGGCGGGCGGGCCTCAACCTGAGCCGCAACGACTTCGGCGGATGGAAAGGCCAGGCGCCGTTAAGAGCAAAAGACATGAAACCGAAAGAGCAGTGGTTCGGCGGCGTCAACGTCGGGTACAGCAAGGATAACCTGAGCGCCAGCTACCGGCTCGACTACCTCAACGAAGATATTTATACGCCGGGCAAATACAATTCCAATAACAATACGGCCCTCGACGCTGATTATATCACCAACCGATATACACACCAGGCGCAGATCGACTGGCGCCCCACGGCTGACTGGAGCTGGTCAACCAGCGTATCGTTCCAGGACTATAAGCGCCGTACCGAAACCTATTTGCTCGACCTGGCAGGCGGCACAAAAACACCTTCGCTGAACGAGGGCGAATGGGATATATCCACCTTCAGAACCCTGTTTGGCCGTTCGCTGGCAACCTGGCGAATCAATAACCGGCTGTCGTGGCAACCCGGCATTGAATACAAGCGCGACGCCACTACCGGCCAGCGCATCGAAGGCAATCCTGTGATCAGTGATTACGCTTTCTTTAATTCACTGGAATACCAGCCCACGAAAAAATGGCTGATCCGCCCCGGTCTGCGCATCTCGCACAATTCAACCTATAAGGCGCCACCCCTCATTCCTTCGCTGAACCTGAAGTACAGCGTTAACGACAACCTCGATCTGCGCCTGTCGTATGCACGGGGTTTCCGGGCCCCGGCCCTGCGCGAGCTGTATTTCAACTTTCACGACAGCAACCACGACATCGTGGGGAATCCCCACCTCCAGGCAGAGTATTCCAACAGCTTCAACGGGTCGCTGAGCTGGCAGGTTAAGTCTTCGGAAAAAATGCAAATCAACGCCATGGCCGGCGCGTTCTACAATGCATTCAGTAACCGGATCGATATGGCCGTTGGGGCGGGGAATGTGTACACCTATTTCAACATCAGCAAGTACCGCACTGCCGGGTTTACCACCGAGCACCGGATTCATACGAAGCGGCTGGACGCTTCGCTGGGCTTCAGCTATATAGCCCGTTATAACGAATTCCACGATTCTGCCAGCCTGAAAGAAACCACCGGGAAGAAATACGCCTGGTCGCCCGAGCTGAACAGCAATATCAGCTACCTGGTTCCGCGCATCGGTGTAACGGCGGGCTTGTATTACAAATTCAATGGCCGGCTGCCGGTTTTTGCTGTCGGCACCAATGACAACAACGAGCAGATCATTTACCTGTCTGAAATGGCGGCCTACCACTGGGCCGATTTTACGCTCACCAAAACCCTGTTTCAATCGCTGACGCTGCAGGCGGGCGTGAAAAATATCTTCAACGTTACCCGGATACAAAACACGCTGCAGGGCGGCGGGGCGCACAGCAGCAGCGGGCCTTCGCTGATGGCTTATGGCCGCTCGGGCTTCGCGGGTATCCGGTATCAATTCAGTTCAAAACACAAAAATCAATAGTATGCGTTCTTTTTCTTTGCTGGCGCTTGCTGCGCTGTTGACATTGGCTTCCTGTTCCAACGACGATGATCCGATACCAGTGACGCCACCGTCTGAAGGTGATAGCTTTACCCTGAACGGCGGCACCGGCGGATCGGCAGCCGTAAACAGTGTATTCGTCGATTTCAGCGCTCCCAAGCAGGATTCCGCGAAAAGGGCAAGCTGGGACCTGGGTCTCTCTGCCGGTAGCAATTTCCGGGTGATACTCAACAATACTACTTCGGCGCTGGCCCGGCCGCTCGATAAAACCGACCTGAATGCGGTTACAGCCGCAGATACCGTGGGAATGGTACTGGCCATGAACCAGGCTGAACCGAGCGCCGACGATTTCAACATGATCGATGATATCGACGGTGACCTCAGCAAAACACGCATCGCCGAAGTATCGGCTACCGAAGGCAATAACAAAGTGTATATCCTCAACCGCGGCATCGGCGGTAGCACGCCCGCGCGCGACTGGCTGAAGATCCGTGTGCTGCGTAACGGCAATGGCTACACGATACAATACGCGCCGATCGCCGCTACCAGCTTCCAGACGGTACAGGTAAACAAGAATGATAAGTACAACTTCAATTATATCAGCTTCGACGGTGGCGCCGCGGTAAACGTAGAGCCCGAGAAAACCAACTGGGATATCGAGTGGACCTATTCGATCTATAAAACCAGTTTCGGCACAGGCGATGTGCCTTATAATTTCAGCGACCTGGTAGCCATCAACTATCTCGCCGGCGTACAGGCCGCCGAAGTGCTGACTTCAACCGTAAGCTACGATGCATACACTGCAGCCAATATCGCTTCCACTACTTTCAGTGGCAGCCGCTGGGTTATTGCCGGCAACTGGCGTGTAACCGGCGGCCCGAGCGGCGCATCCAGCGCAGGTGTAAAAACCGACCGCTTTTATGTGATCAAAGACGCGAACGGCAACTATTACAAACTCAAGTTTGTCAGCTTTATCGCTGCCGACGGCGGCACCCGCGGCAAGCCTGAGATCACGTTCAGCCTCGTGAAAGCGGCACAATAAAATGGTCTCTCGATGATGAAATATTTCTCGTTTCTCAGTGTGTTGTTGGCCTCTTTCCTACCAGGAAAGGGCCAGCAACGCATTGTTTCGCTTCACGGAACCATCAGTGAAATGATCTGTGCTTTCGGCCTGGAAGACCGGCTCGTGGGCGTTGACGTAACCAGCACCTATCCCGTCAGCCTGCAACAGAAACCGAAAGTGGGTCATAACCGGACCATCTCGGCAGAGAACATCCTGGCCCTTCGTCCCGATCTGGTAGTGGGCATGCAGGGCGAATTCAACAGTGCTGTGGTAGAGCAATTGAAAGGTGCCGGTGTCAAACTCTCCCTCTTCCCGTCAGAATACGACGTGGAAGGAACGCGTAAGCTGCTGACGGCGCTCGGCGCCACGCTCGGCCAGCAGGCGAAAGCTGCAGCCCTGCTCAAAGATTTCGATAGCCAGCTAGCCGCTTTGAAAATAACACCGGTGGGCCGAAAGGTATTGATGGTGTATGCGCGCGGCGTGGGTTCGCTCCAGGTAGCGGGCAGTGGAACCAGCCTGGATAAAATGATACAACTGGCCGGCGGCGCTAACGCTGTGTCCTTTGACAATTTCAAGCCACTTACCTCCGAATCGCTGGTAGCAGCCAACCCCGATGTGATCGTATTGTTCGATAGCGGATTGAAATCAGTGGGTGGTGTAGACGGCTTTTTGAAAGTACCCGGCGTGAATATGACCAACGCCGGAAAAGCAAAAAAGATTGTATCGATGGACGGCGCCCTGCTCAGCGGCTTTGGATTGAGACTGCCGCAGGCCATCGCTGAACTGAATAAAAAAATAAGGTCCTGATGCAGACGCGGTGGATACGCATATCGCTGTTGCTGCTCCTGCTTGTGGTTATGGTGTTGGCGGCGGGCATCGGCGCCATGAAGATACCCGTGCCGGAAGTGCTGCGCATCCTCGCCTATAAAGCAGGCATTTCCGTTCATCCGTTACCCGATGTGGCCATGATGAATGTGTTCTGGGAGCTGCGCCTGCCGCGGGTGCTGATGGCGGTAATGATTGGTGGCGGACTGGCCATTGCCGGGGCATCGTTGCAGGGACTGTTCCGCAATCCCCTGGCCGATCCCATGTTGATCGGCATTTCCAGCGGCGCCTCGCTGGCGGCTGTGCTGGTAATCGTGCTGTACTCGTTCCTGCCCGCTTTCCTGCTGAACTGGCTGCCCCGGTACTACCTGCTGAACGTAGTCACTTTTGCAGGCGCCTGCGCCTGTTCCTTACTGGTGTTCCGGCTGTCGACCACGGGTAACCGGACTGCCGTAGCCAGCCTGCTGCTGGCAGGCCTGGCGATAACCGCTTTGTGCAATGCTTTTATCGGCCTTATCACCTATACCGCCAATGATGAAGAGCTGCGAAACATTACTTTCTGGAGCCTTGGCAGCCTGGGTGGTGCGAGCTGGCGGATCACCGGCGCACTGGCACCGTTCATCATACTGCCGGTGATCGTGCTGCCGGTATTGTCAAAATCGTTGAACGCATACAGTCTCGGCGAAACAGAAGCTCATTACCTGGGTGTGAATGTGCGCCGGTTAAAGATCGGCATCCTGGCGCTGTCGACGCTCGCCGTGGGCGCTGCTGTGGCGTCGGCGGGTATGATCGGGTTCGTGGGGCTGGTGGTGCCACATATACTGCGCTCGGTCACCGGTACCGACCACCGGCAATTGTTGTTCAACAGTGCCGTGCTGGGTGCGATATTGCTGACCCTTGCCGACACCGTCGGAAGAACCATCATTGCGCCGGCAGAGCTGCCCATCGGCATTGTAACGGCCCTGATCGGCACACCGGTTTTTATTACACTCCTGTTGAAACAACGCAAAAAGCTCGGAGGGCTCGAAACCGCATGATCCGTGCCGGCAACATAACCTATTTGGCAGGAAAGCAAAAGATCCTGCACGATGTAAGCTGTTTCGTCGAAAAAGGAAAAGTGACGGTGCTGCTGGGCTCGAATGGTGCGGGCAAATCGACCCTGCTTAAAATACTGGCGGGCGCGCTGTCGCCTGCTTCGGGCACGCTGGCCTGGAAAGGCAAGCCTTATTCCGCCATTTCAGTAGCTGCTTTCGCCCGCGAGCGTGCGGTGCTGACGCAACATTATGGGGTGAGCATGCCCTTCCGCTGCAGCGAAATCGTGCTGATGGGTCGCTATCCGCATTTCACCGGCAATCCGTCTAAGCAAGACCTGCAGATCGTGGAAGAAGCGATGCGTGAGCTGCAGGTGGACGTATTCGCCGACCGGTATTTTCAAAGCTTGTCGGGTGGAGAACAGCAGCGCGTGCAAATGGCACGGGTGCTGGCACAGTTATGGCCCACTCATGAAAACGATACCGAAAAATTCATGTTGCTCGATGAGCCGGTAAGCAGCATGGATTGCCTGTACCAGCAGAAGAGCCTGCAAACCGCCCGGCGCATGGCCGCCCGGGGATTTGCGGTGCTGGTGGTATTGCACGACCTGAACCTGGCCGCGCAATATGCCGACGAAGTGATCCTGCTGCGCAAGGGACGACTGATCGCCAGCGGCGACTGTAAAACCGTATTGCAGGCATCGCTGATCAGGGAAGCCTATGACTACGAAGTGGAAGTGGTGTATCACGATGATTTTCATTTCCCGCTGATCGTACCGGCCGCGCACAAAAAACAAACTTTTTTATTACAAACAAAAACCGCCTGATATGTCAACGCTTGTAAATGCCCCCACGCTGAAAGAACAATGGATACAGTTCAGAAAAGACAACCCGCGTATCCGCATTCGCGATGCGGCACAGCAGCTGCATACCTCTGAAGCCTCTATACTGGCGTCGTTTGCCGGCAGCAGCGTAATGCGCCTGCAGCCCGACTGGCCCGGCCTGCTGAATGCCGTGGGTAAGCTCGGCTATGTGATGTCGTTAACGCGCAATGAACATTGCGTGCATGAACGCAAGGGGGTGTTTGAGAACATCGACTGCTCGAATAAATTCGCCGGACTGGTAGTGGGTCCCGATATTGATCTCCGTATGTTTTACGGTGTATGGAAATTTGCGTTTGCGGTAATGGACGACGAACAGGCAGGGTTCAAATCTTCCCTGCAGATATTCGACGCGCAGGGTACGGCTGTTATCAAAATATTCCTTACGGAGAAAAGTAATGCGGAAGCATTCCAGCAACTGGTTCGCGACTTCTCCCTGCCGGTGCAGGAAACGGACATCGAACTGGCGCCGCCGCCTGCGGCTCCTGTCTATAAAGACGGATCGGTGGATGTGGATGCATTCCGTGCCGACTGGGCGGCTTTGCAAGACACGCACGATTTCTTCCCCATGCTTAAGAAGCACGGCGTTTCACGACTGCATGCACTGGAGATTGCCGGTGAATTTGCGCAGCAGATCGACAACGAATCCGTTCGCAACCTGCTGGAAACGTCTTCGCATGAGAAATGGGAGATCATGGTATTCACGGGCAACCGCGGCAATATCCAGATCCATACCGGCCCGACAGAGAAAATCGTGGAGATACCCGGCTGGATCAATGTAATGGACCCCATCTTCAACCTGCACCTGAAGCTCGATGCCATCAAAAGCAGTTGGCTGGTGAAGAAGCCGACGGTTGACGGCACCATTCATTCGCTGGAAGTTTTTGACGAGAACGGTGAAATGATCGTGCAGTTCTTCGGCAAACGCAAACCCGGTGTGCCCGAACTCAACAACTGGCGCGAAGGCATCCTGGCGATTGCCGAGCGCTTCACGCTTAAATAACAGCTACCGTGTGTGCCTTTGAAAGTTTATACCACCAGACCGATACCGGCTATGTATTGCGTTGTGCCGCGTGTAATCACCTGCAGGTTGCTTTTGGCAATATAGTGCTGACCCTGCGGGAAAAAGATTATCCCGCCTTCGTGTCGTGGCTGAAAGAGATAGAAGAAGAGCATGCCCATGAGGAAGACCATCTGCTGAAAAACATTGTACTCCCCACGCCCTGCGAAGGGATGCGAATGATGTTCAGCCTGACGGAATTACAAAAGCTGAATGGTATGCTCGACGAGGCTGATTCTGAACTGCAAAGCAGGCGCATGCTGAAGTTGTTCCTGTAATATCCACAAGCTGTTAGCAACTAGGCGCCCGGCTTATGCTGTTTCCACAATATTTTCGCGCTGGTAATTTAAAAAAAATACTAGCAGATAAAAACCAGGTTGAGGGCCGCCCGTTAAGGCGGCCTTCGCTTTTATGGCTGCCGGTCGGCCGATGCAGCAGGCAGGCAAATAGGAAGTTCCAGAAAAATAACGATGGCGTCGGCACTCAGTGCTTCGGCTTCAGCGCCGGTAAGATTCCAGAGGGCAAGGCCGTCGCCGGGATGTAGCAGGCGGCCTTCCACCTCGAGCGCCCCCTGGAGGGCATACACGAACAATCCATTGCATGCGCCGGTCAGGCGATAGCTGGTAACCTGCCGGCCGCTCATCCTGCTAATGGAAAATTTTGCCGACCCGAGGTCGAGCGTGTACGCGATGCCTGCGGTTGCTACGTCAAAACCCCGCAACCTGTTTTGATCGCTGTTTACCGAATCCCTGTATCCAATATGTATAAAACTGATCAGCGTGTCGGCTTCCGGATAGGGGTTGGATATGGACCGGTGGCTGCCATTGGCCGATGCGGCGCACAACAATTGTCCGGGTGCTACCCGTATTGATTTCTTGCCGTTGTGGAGCAGGAAGGAACCCACCACCGGTATAAAAACGTCGACCATATCTTTTTCAGACTGGTATGGCAAGGAGGCGCCACCGGCTAGTACGTCTTCATTCCAGGTATGCAGGCGACCGAAAGGAGGCCGGTGTTCGATTGGTAGTTGCGCTGAACTGAACACCTGTTTGCGGCGAAAGCTTGCGTTTTCTACTACGCCGTTGTCATAACCCAGGAATATTCTGGCAGATGTTTGAGTGGTTTGCATGGCTACGAATATCAGGCAACATTCAGTTGGATGGAAAGCTGGAAGCCGCTGCTGGTGTTGCCGGTCACGGTAGCCGTCTGCACACCTGCCGTATCATCTTTGAATACATCGTCCTGCGCATTGTATGTATAGCCTGTCATTCCTTTGGAATACCCGTTTACCGCGAGCAAGGCGCTTCCTGTTCCCTCGGGAAAAGCAATCTGGGTGATCTTCAGCGAATTTCCGGAAGCATCGAAGATATGTACATGAATATGCGTGGCCCGGCCCTGGTACCAGCCCGGAAAAATCGATGTGAATTTCACCTGGCCGTTGCTGTCGGTTACCTGCCGCCCTCGCAGGAAGTGCACGGATGAGTAATTGGTCGATTGCATCTGCGTACCGCCATATTCCGAATAATTGCCACTCTTGTCACAGTGCCAGATATCTACGATTACCCCCGACAATGCTGCACAGTTGTTGCTCACCTTTCCTATGTTAATGGTAATGGAGAGATCGTATCCATCGCGGTCGTCTCTTATGTCGCTGCGTACATACGACGACGGACTTTTGGTGGGAAATGGTCCTTCTGTTTCCGTAGGTGTCACGGTGCAACCCTCCGATTTTGTAGTGCTGCTGCCTGTGCTGCTTTCGGTGGCGGATAGCATGGTATCTTCTTTTTTACAAGAATTTACCAGGGGTATCACAAACACTGCTCCCAATGCGGTGATGCCGTGCTTCAGGAAGAATTTGCGGTTCATAACTTCGGTTTGGTGACGAAAGGAATAACAGATTTAAAATTGCATAATGCTTCCATAAACCTATGTCAAAGGCTAGCAATGCGGTAAATCTGTCTACCAAAGCCGGGTATCAGGCAGTATTAACATCAGGAAACGGCCATTATTTCGCCGATTTCACTGGCGCTTGTAGTTTCACTTTGCGTAATCGATCTTCACTTTTCGCCCTTTGATCTTTTCATTTTTGACAATCGCCAGCAAGGAGCTTGCTTTCGACCGGCGCACGGCCACAAAGGCATGAAAATCCTTGACCTCTATCAGTCCTACCTCGTCTTTTTTCAATTGTCCTTTTTGGGTCAGGAACCCGACAATATCCACCTTGTTGATCTTGTCTTTTTTTCCCGCCGCTACCAGCAGGGTAACCCATTTCGGTTTTTCGGGAACAGGCGCGGCCTTGGCTGGCAGGGCGAAAGCAGTGGCTTCGGCGGCATAATCAGGCAGAAATTCATCTTCTCCCAGTAACAACAGCGCCGTGCCCGATTCTTCCATGCGGGCCGTGCGACCGTTGCGATGCGTGAACGCCGCCTCGTCGGCGGGAAGCTGGAAGTGGATAATGTACCGGATATGCTTGATATCGAGCCCGCGGGCAGCCAAGTCGGTCGTTACCAGCACGTCTACAGTGCCGTTGGTGAATTTGGCCAGCGCCGTTTCGCGCTGGTCTTGCTCCAGCGCACCGTGGTAAAAAACATTTACCAGTCCGCGGTCGCGCAGCCATTCGCTGGTTTTCTCCACGGTATCGCGGAAGTTGCAGAAAACGATGGTGCTTCGTCCGCCCCAGAGGCAAAGCAGTTGAAACAGCGTATCCAGCTTATCGGCCGACGGCGCCTTACAATATAAAAGCTGTAAGCCCGCAGCGGTTTCGCCCGACAGGAAATTGAGCACCTCGGCCGACGACATATCGACGAAGCCCGGCAGCGACAATGCTGCGGTGGCCGATACCAGCAAACGGAAGGAGATGGCGGGCAAAGACTGTATGATGAACGACAGCTCTTCGTCGAACCCGAATTCCATCATTTTATCGAATTCGTCGAGCACGAGTTGGCTGATGCCCGCGGTGCTGATATTACCGCGGCGGATGTGATCGGCCAGTCGCCCCGGCGTGCCGATGATGACCGCGGGCGCTTCTTTTAGATTGTTCTCCTCCACTTCCCGCTTATGACCACCATAACAACAGGTAACGCCGAAACCTGTATTCATTCTGCGAAATACTTTTTCGATCTGCAGCGCCAGCTCGCGGGTGGGCACTACGATGAGCGATTGTGTGCCCTTTTTTTCCAGGGTCATTTTCTCCAGTACCGGTAACAGAAAGCCGATGGTTTTACCAGAGCCGGTGGCCGAGAGCAGCACCAGTTTGGCGTGGATACGGCTGGCAGCCAGGGTTGCCTCCTGCATGGGCAGGAGCGACTGGATACCGAGCGGTTCCAGGAACGGTTGAACTTGCATGGCGCTAAAGTTAAAATATCTTTGACGCATGAAGGCCGCCTCCGTAAACGAAATCAAGTCAGCATTGGAATCCCTGTCGCACGCACAACTGGAATCGCTGTGCCTGCGGCTGGTGAAATTCAAAAAAGAGAACAAAGAGCTGGCCACCTATATGCTGTTTGAAGCAGATAACCCGACTGGGTATATACAGGAAGTGATCGCCGATATGGAGGCGGGATTTACCGCCATCAATCAATCCAGCCTTTACTATGCGAAGAAGAGCGTGCGCAAGCTGTTGCGGGAGGCGAATAAGCATATCCGTTATATCGGCAGCAAAACGGCTGAGGTGGAACTATTAACGGCCTGGTGCCGCCTGCTGAAAAATTCGGGCATTCCTTTCAGCAACAGCACAGCCTTGCTCAACCTCTACCAGGGGCAGTTGAAGAAGATCCGGAAAACGATCGATACCCTGCATGAAGACCTGCGATATGAGTATACCCGTGCGCTCGATAAGCTGGCGAACTAGCACGATGTATCAGAAACAATCGGGTCTTTCCTTTGGCTTCAGGTAAGGCGCTTCACGCGGCGGCATGATCCACCGGGCAAAAGGATTTATAGGTACAATCTTGGTCAGCACGGGGGCTTTCGACCCGGCGGGGTGTTTACGATCGGCCGGTTTTTTCTTTCGGCCTGCCAGGTGGTGAACCTGCGGTTTCTTATGGGAGGAAGCGGGTTGCATGTATAACTGTTATAGCTATACAGTCCCCAAAATCCAGGCCATTGATTCGCAGCGAAATGTTAAGTGGGTTCGTAGAAAATCTTGCCGGAAAAAATCAGCGCTGGCGACAAACTGCCTCACCGGTGTTCTTTGTACAATAGTTTCGGCGCCGCCTGCTGCAACGCCGCATATTCCTCCCCGGAGAATGACACAGCCGTCGCCTGCAGCGCGTCGGCCAGTTGCTGCTGGCTTCGGATGCCCACTACCGCGCTGCTGACGGCGGCATTTGCCAATGTGAAACCAATGGCAATGGCGGCGGATGCCGTTTGCCTGGCTGCCGCCAATGAATGTACCGCCGCCGCTGTCCGGGCCACTGCTTCTGCGGTATGATCCAGGTAAGCTTTGGATGTTTTGCCGGTAAGCAAACCTCCGGCCACGGTGCCGCGCGCCAGTATGCCGATGCCTTTCGATTGCAAAAGGGACAGGCAGGTTTCTTCCGGCCGGCGGTCGAGCAGGCTGTACTGCATCATGACGGTCGATAGCGCCGGTGAAGCTGCAAAGCGGCGGATCACATTCGGCCTGATAGAAGAAATGCCGTAGTACCGGATCTTTCCCTGTTGCCGCAGGATCTCAAAAGCATCGAGCGCTTCTTCATAAGGGTCGTCGATCGTGCCGCCGTGTAACTGGTACAGGTCGATATAATCGGTGCCGAGCCGCTGCAGGCTGTCATCCGCGGCGCGAAGAATATAGTCGCGCCGCGGATTCCATTGCCAGCCACTGCCATCGGCGTTCCACTGGTTGCCGACTTTCGTGGCGATCAGCACCTCTTTCCGCCGGGTGCCCAGCGCCTTGCCCAGCATTGTTTCATTGTCGCCCCGGTTGTAAAGGTCTGCGGTATCGAAGAGATTGATGCCGGCATCGATGGCCCGGTTAACCAGCGGGGCATGATCGCCCCCGGAAGGATCGAGCGACATGCAGCCGAAGGCGATCCGGCTCATCTTCAACCGACCTGTTTCACTGTATTCCATGCGTTACAACATCAATGTGCCATGGCCTCCATTTCATCGGCGCTCGGGCCGTAGGCACCGGGGATCGCAATATTCAGCAGGCGGAGGTATACACCAAGTTGCGCCCGGTGGTGGATATTCTGGTCAATGGCGTGCCGGATCACCACCCGCTTGGGATCTTTCATGTAAATGGCGTCGCCGCTGCGCATGGTCCAGGCCTGCTCCAGGTCTTCGGCCGTGGCTGTTTTTAACGCATCGATGCTTTTCTGCAGGTTTTTGTCGAAGAAAGCGACCAGGCCGGCGGCCGTATTTTCATCGGGATAGTTGTAACCGGCCATGTCCTGGAAATTGAGCTCGCTGGTGGCCAGCATTAAACCCGGCCACGAGGCGATGTCAACCAGGTGATTGGTCAGGGCTTTGATGTCCATGCTCTTGGCGTGTGGCTTCCAGTCGAATTTGTCGTCGGGAACGATCGCTAAAAACTGGCGGGTAACCTTTCCTTCGTTTTCCACTTCGGTCAGAAATTCTTTTGCTGTGATCATATTGACTGATTTAATAGTTCAAAGTAAATACCGGCGGATGACAACCCTATGTCAGCAGCTTTATCACGCACGATAAGACAGAAGACCGGCTGGAAAATGTTCATCTTACTGGCTGGCCGGGTGTTCGATTTTTTCCCTGAGCTGCCACAGCCGGTAGTGCTGGTACAGGCGCAGGGTTTGGTCGGCAACGCGGTTCCAGTAAAAAGCGGGTGCGGTCGATTGCCGGTACAGGCTCGTATTGGTGAGCATGGTTCTTCCGTTTCCGGCCGACATCAGGTACAACTGGCTGGCATCGGCAAAAAGATAGCCCGGTACGGTTTGTAAAGATACCTGGTTTTGCTCCAGTTGCTGTTGTACCTGTGCCGGCGCCGCCGCGACCTCGATCTGCGAGGTAACGGCCCGGTTATATGGATGCTTGTACATATTCTCCCAGGCATTCAGCGCAGGTACGGATAAAAAAAGAAGTATGAGCGACATCGACAATTCAGATCGCAGCCGGGAGCGCAGGTAATACAGGCCCAGCAGAAAGCCGAGATAAGTAAAAAGCATCAGCAGGGGCGCGGCCATTAACAGCCAGGGCAGGGTTTCCCAGCCCAGAAGAAGAAGGCCGGCTGCATATACGACCAGGGTGAGCCAGGCGGTATTGCGCAGGTGCTTGCCAGGCATGTCGTGCGGATACCCGTGTAAAACGGTGCTGCCGACAGATAATACCAGCGGCAGCAGCACATTGAGGCTCCAGCCCCGCCAGTGCAGGATGTTCAGTGAAAAATAAGCGAAGCTCCAGCACAGGCTGCATACAAAAAGTATGTAAAGGGTCGATCGGGTAGGGTGCCGGGTCATCGTCACAAAATTATCTCTTGTAACGAAGAATCGAACCTGTGGTTAACCACTAGTATGAACTTTTCGACCATTTTTCGAAGAATGGTCGTTTATCGACCGATAAACGGTTTTTTTGTAAAGGAAAACCAGCGGCCTGTCGTCTAACCGCTATCTGATAAATCAGCCAATACATACATATGAGAAAAGCACTGCTGCTGGCCTGCCTGTTGCCGGCATTTCAATTAATACAGGCGCAGACAGAAGCCCTGGACCAGACGATGATCGCCCGCATCCGTGAGGAAGGGCTGAAACATTCGCAGGTAATGGATATCGCCTTCCGGCTGACCGATGTCAGCGGGCCCCGCCTGACCATTTCACCCGGATTTACCCGCGCCGCTACCTGGGCCAAAGAGCAACTGACCAAATGGGGACTGGAAGGCGCCGCGCTGGAGCCCTGGGGCGAATTTGGCAAAGGCTGGGAATTGCAGAAATTTTACCTGGCGCAAACAGCGCCCTATTACCGGCCGTTGATTGCCTTTCCGAAAACATGGACAAAGGGTACCAACGGCTTGCAGCAGGCCGATGTGGTGCTTATCAGCGCCAAAGATTCAGCCGAGCTGGCAGGATATGCCGGCAAGCTGAAAGGCAAGATCATTATCGAGAACAGGAATGACAGCCTGTTACCCGGCTTCAAGGCCGATGCCGCCCGGTTCACCGATGAGCAACTGGCCGGTATGGCCGGTGCGAAGATCGAACCTGTTGATACCGCAGCGATGCGCCGTCGGCGCGAAATGATGATGGGTCAGCGCGGTCCCGGTTCGAATTATATGCTGGCCAAAATCAAGGAGCTGGCCGAAAAAGAAGGCGCGGTAGCTGTACTGACCATGAATCCCCGCGGCAGCGACGGTACGCTTTTCGTACAAGGCGGCGGCGCTTACCAGGCTGGTGCTCCCGAGAATTTTACCGATATCATGCTGTCGAGCGAAGAATACCTCAGCCTGGTAAGGCTGCTGAAAGCCGGCATACCCGTGCAGCTCGAGGCCGACGTGAAAACGCGGTTCAGTACGACAGATACCAAGGGATACAATGTAATCGCCGAGATCAAAGGAACCGATCCCACGCTGAAATCGGAGATCGTTATGCTGGGCGGCCACCTCGATTCCTGGCATGGCGCTACCGGCGCTACCGACAATGCAGCCGGTTGCTCGGTGATGATGGAAGCGGTACGCATTTTAAAGACATTAAACGTGAAGCCGCGCCGTACCATCCGCATTGCTTTGTGGAGCGGTGAGGAGCAGGGGTTGCATGGCTCGCGCAATTATGTAAAAAATCATTTCGCCGATCCCGCCACGATGGTATTGAAACCCGAGCACGGAAAAGTGAGCGGCTATTTCAACCTCGATAATGGTACGGGCAAAATCAGGGGTATCTACCTGCAGGGCAATGCAGCCTGCGGACCCCTCTTCCAGCAATGGCTGGCGCCTTTTGCCGACCTCGATGCAAAAACAGTGACCATCAGCAATACCGGCGGCACCGACCACCAGGCATTCGATGCAGTGGGTATTCCCGGCTTCCAGTTCATCCAGGATCCGGTAGAATACGATACCCGCACCCATCACACCAATATGGACAGCTACGACCACCTGGTGGCTGCCGACCTGCAGCAGGCAGCCACCATCGTTGCCAGCTTTGTCTATAATGCGGCGATGCGCAATGATAAGCTGCCGAGAAAAGAATTGCCGAAAGCAAGACCCTGATCAACCGGCAAGCGCGGCAAACTCTTCCTGGAGATTATGCCGCGCTTGTTTTTCGTATAAGTCGTGGAAATGAGCTGTTTTGAAGATCTTTTCCATCTGCAGGAAATGCAAAAGCACTTTACGGCGGCCCGGTATATAGGCCAGGTCGGGATAAAATTTGTATTCTTTCCTGATTTGCGTGCTGTATTCCCGGTAAACGCCGGGTGCTGCGCCCAGGATCGAGAGGTCGGCGTCGGTAAAGTAGGAAGCATCGGCCACCGGAGTGGTTTTGTGCGATTGTGTGGCCATGATCAGCGCGCGGCAGGCATCGATGCGTTCCCACGGAACAGGCAGGTTGCCGAGACGGGTGGCCGCCAGCCGGCTGCTTTTCTCCTCGTTGTCTTGCTTAAGCGTATTGTAAACGATGTCGTGGTAGCTGATGGCGAATACCATCATATCCCAATCGTTGATGGCGGCTTTCACCGGTAGCAACTCATGCAGCAGGTGGTCGAGGTGCCGGAGGTTGTGGTAACGGCGGGCCGTATGTGTATGGGCGGCCTGTATTTCTTTCCATAAAGTGTCGATACCGGTGGTATCACGGCTGAAATGGCCGGCTGTTTCCTTAAAGAGCAGCTCCAGCATAAAGGGAATGATGAGACATTTGCTAAAATTAAAGCAAAGAAATCGTTCCTTTTTGCCGTTGCTGTAACTAATGCGACAGCGGTCGCGCAATTTTACTATCGAGATCTAACTGGAAAAAATGGTCTTTTTCCGTTCGTAAAAACAACTGCCTTTCCTTGACCAGCATCTCGGCTATATGATCGTGCTGGACGTCGTCGGGCAGACAGGGGTTGTACAGGATGCGGTACAAAAGCACCGACCAAAGGGGTTTTCCGCTGCCGGCATCGAGGGCGACCACGCGGCCCATGCGGTTGGCAGGCGCTGTCAATAGGAGGTTTTCGAACCGGACCGGGTAAACTTCCCTGGGAACACGACGCGGCCGGTCGATCGCATTTTTGCGTTCATTCTTGTGAAACATGGTACGGATTTTACGAATGGTCGGAATATCCAAAAAACCAACCTATCTATAACGTTTTCAATGGGTTCTGCATTGTGCAAGGGACTTATACCTGTCTTTGTGCGGGCCCTGCTCATACCCGACAAGTGGTATTTTTCCAGAAAAAAACAGCTTATTGCATCCCAGATCAAATAATCATGTTTTTTTGCATAGCGACCCTGCTTGCGTGAAGTAGCTGCCAAATGAGAATACCTGCCTTTTTCCTATACTGTTGTGCTGGCTGGATATTGTTGTCGGTAACCCTGCCGGTTATTGCGCAGGATGCCGGCTTCCAGTTTTATGCCCACCTGGCCGATTCCGCCAGCCGCCAGCCGGTTGTGTATGCTACCGTCAACCTGTATGATGCGCAAAAGAATGTCATTGCCAGCGGCTATTCGGATGAGCGGGGCGCCATAAAAATTGAAAAGATCCGGCACCTGCCGGCTTTGCTGGAGATATCAGCCACCAGTTACAAAACCCTGGAAAGACCGCTGTCGTGGTCTGCCGGCAGGCAGTCGCTCGATCTGGGCACCATCGACCTGGTTACTGCTCCCGAAAACCTGCAGCAGGTGATTGTATCGGGGCGCCGCCGACTGGTAGAACAGAAGCCGGGTATGCTGGTATATCGGGCTGGTAACGATCCTGCCAACCAGGGCGGAACAGCCGCCGATGTGTTGCGGAAAGCGCCTATTCTGAGCGTGGACGCACAGGGGAACGTAAGCATGCGCGGCAGCGCCAGCCTGCGCATATTGGTCAACGGTAAGTTCTCGGGCCAGATGGCGCGCAGCCCGGCCGACGCGCTGAACATGATCCCCGCCAATATTATTGAAGCGGTCGAGATCGTTACCAACCCATCCGCCAAATACGATGCTGAAGGAACAGCGGGCGTGATCAATATCATCACCCGTAAGGGAACCAACAATACGACCGGTGCCATGGAGCTGAGCCTGAGCAACCTGAACCAGATGTTCAACCCGCGTATCGAGTTCACCAGCGGCAAATGGAATGTATCGGTGCACGGCCACCTGCACCGGTTGCGCACGAAGAACCAGGCCGATTACTGGCGTACGCATTTGTCTGACAGCAGCCTGCTGTACCAGGAATGGCGGGGCGACAATGCCGCGCCGCACGGCTCGGCCGATTTTACCGTGGTGTACGATGCCGATTCGCTGACCGAATGGAGCCTGGGGGTGAATATGAGCGTGGGCAACTGGCCCTCTTACAATACCATTCTGAACAACACATTCGAAGCGAACGGAAGCCTGCGTGAATCGTATAAACAATATACTACGTACACCGACCGGTATTTCAATACCGATATCAACCTGGCGTATAAGAAAAAGATGCAGCGCCCGGGCAATGAGCTGGTGGTGCAGGCACAGTGGTCGCCGGGAAAAAGCCGGGCGCCCTACCTGGCGGCGCTGACCGATCAAACGGGCGCCGTGTATTATCGGGAAGACAACAGCAACCGCATCCGCAACAATGAATGGACGCTGCAGGCCGACTACGTGGTGCCGTTGAATACAAAATATACCCTGGAAACCGGCGTGAAAGGTATCTGGCGGGCAGCGGGTAACCGGTACCGGGTGCAGGCCAATTCCGGCGCCGGCTGGACCGAAGTAAGCGACCGCACCGACTATTTCAGCAATGCCCAGCAAGTGGCGGCGGGTTATGGATTGGCGAAAGCCACACTGGGTAAATGGTACCTGGAAGGCGGATTGCGATACGAGCAGACTTTCATGAGCGGTACGCTGGAGCGCGCAGCACAGCGTTTCAGCCAGCAGTTCGGCAACCTGGTACCCACGGCAACGGTTACCCGAAAACTGACCGCCGATCAGAACCTGGCGCTTAGCTATACCAAACGGATCACGCGACCTTATATCATCGATATGAACCCGAATGTCAATGCCAGTGATTCGAAGAACCTGAGCAGCGGCAATCCGGATCTTCGTCCCGAGATCGCCCACCAGGTGGAGCTGGTGCATGGCCTCAATACCGGGCAGTCTTTTTTTCTGAACAGTTCGCTGTTCTGGCGGAAAACCGACAACTCGATCATTGAATACAGCAGCACCGATGCAGCCGGCATTGTGATGACAAGAAAGGAGAACCTGGCGGGGAATACCAGCTATGGCGCCAATGTTTCGGCCACCACCATGCCGGTGGCCTGGATGACGCTGAACGGCGGATTGTCGGGTTACTACGTCAACTATGAAAGCGGAGCCCTGGGCATACACAACGACGGGTGGGTAGGAAGCGTGGACTTCAACACAGCCGTTCGCTTTCCCAAACGCTACAGCGCGCAGGCTACTTTTTATTATTACGGCCGGAAAATAAACCTGCAGGGCGATGCCTCTGCGCAGGCCTATTACAGCGCTTCGGTGAAAAAAGAATGGAGCCGGCCGAAGCTATCGCTTACATTGCTGACCGTTAACCCGTTCAATGCTTATGTACCGCAGGACGTATGGGTGCGCACGGCCGGTTTCTATTCGCATAGCCGTGACCGTTACTATACCCGCGAATTTAAGCTTACGCTCAACTGGGAGTTCGGCCTGCTGGGCAGCAATGATCGCGGGCCTAAGATCAGCAACGACGATATCCATTCCAATAACCGGCGCTGACCCTTTTCGCTAAACCCTGCACGGGTATATTGGGCCGATTTTTGTACATTCAGTGTCAATACCTTTTTCATGAAGCCATTATGGAGGAACCTTTTTCTCCTGGCGCTGTCTGTAGCTGTTTGCATTTATTCCGTCTATATTTTATCGCCCCGTTATGAACCCCGCCCCGATGAACCGGCAAACAGCTTTTCGGCCCTGCGCGCCAGGGAGCATTATCGTGTGGTATCGGCGATGCCGCACATGACAGGTACGCCGGCCAGTGCCCGCGTGCGTGACTCAATTATTGCCTGGTGTGATTCTTTCCGGCTCGATGTGCGTGTGGATACCTCCATTGGCCTTCGCAGCTTTTCAAACATTACATTGGGCGCCGTTACGTATAATATAAAGGCGCGTTTGCGCGGCGCTGATTCAGGCCGTGCTATCTATGTAGTGTCGCATTATGATTCAGCCCCGAATTCCTATGGTGCAGGCGACGATGGTGTGGCGGTTGTTGCCATGATGGAATCGATCCGCGCCCTGCGGGCGGATAACAAACGGTTTAAAAACGATATTGTTTTTCTTTTCACCGATGCCGAAGAGGCAGGGCTGCTGGGCGCTGCCGCAGCGATGAGCGACAGCAGCACCCGGAACGATATGGCAATTACTTTTAACTACGACGGTACCGCGGTGCGCGGCACCAGCATGCTGCTGGAGGCCAGTCCTTCAGTTCGTCCCTTGCTGGAGCACTACCGGAAAATACCTCATCCTTTCGGGACCTCTCTTTCTGCCGAGGCGAAAAAATATGCACCGGGTCACCTTGATTTCGAGTTATTCAAAGAGGCCGGCATTCCCGGTTTCAGCCAGGTACTACCCGAGGGACGTAGTCATTACCACAGCCTGATAGACCGCCCCGAAGCAATCGATGTCAGAACCATTCAGCAGCATGGCGAGAACATGCTGGCCCTTATCCGGGAATTCGGCGACGCCGACCTGCGTCAACCGGCCGGCGAAGAAGTATATTATTTCCCGGTGCTGCAAAGCTTGTTTGTGTATGCGGCTTCATGGCAGTTCTGGTTGCTGCTGTTGTGTAATGGTTTATTCATCGCTTCGTTTTTTGTGTTTCTCCGTGAAGAACGAGAGGCCGGCAACGAAGCACCCTGGGGCTCTTTCCTGTATGCCGTAGCACGGTTTGTGCTGGTGCTGCTCTTCTCTTTGGTGACGGCGTATGGATTGCTGGTGCTGATTCAAAAGGCCTACCCGGTGCTGGCGCGTTTTCAGCAATATGAAAGCTATAATGCGTGGCTGTATTACATCGCGCTTGGTTGCAGCGCGCTGGCGGTTTTCGGTTGTATATATGCGTTTGGCAAGAGAACGTTCAGTGTGCCGGCTGCCATGGCGGGTTTTCATTTCGTGGTGCTGGCAGCGGCCGACATACTGTACACGCAGGCGCCGGCTGCTTTGTACTGCCTGGTTTTTCCGCTGCTGTTTTCCCTGCTTGCGGCGCTGATTCGCTGGCGCCGTTCCGGCGAACCGGCGGCCCGAAGCGGTCGGGTGCTGCTGGGCTTTGCGGCCCTGTTACCGGCCTGTTTGGTATTGCCAACGGTCATCTATTTCAGCTATGCCGGGGCTTTTGGATTATCGGTGTATACGGCCGCGCTGAGTGTACCGGTGGTGATACTGGCAGGATTTCTTCTGCCTTTGTGGAAAGAGGTGGATTATGCGTTGCCGTACTGGCTCCCGGGGCTTTCATTCATGGGCCTGCTCATTTGTTTTCTTTTTGCGCACCTGGGCGATAATTTCAGCAGCCGCCATCCCTTACGGTCGAGCTTGTATTACCGGTACGACATCGATAAGAACCAGGCCTCGTGGCTGTCGGACATTGGTGAAACCGATCGATGGAATAAAATCTACCTGGGTAATGCAAAGCCGGGCATATATACCGACTCGGCATTTTTGTTTAGCCGCACTGAGTTGCAGGAACGGCTGGAATCAAAGGCCGATACAATCGATGTGGTGCCGCCTGAGATCCAACTGGCGGCAGACAGTGTTGCCAATGGCAGCCGGTACCTGCAGCTTGTGTTCAGGTCCAGCCGCCAGGCAGGCTTATTGCGCGTTGCTTTTGGCGCTGCAGTGAGAGATATGGTCATCAATGGCATACCGGTAACAGATGCCACGGTCGATACGGCGCGCCGTATCCAGTTCTGCGGATTGGCCACCGACCCTCTTCGGGTAGGTATCCGCGTGAAAGAAGGTGTATCGCTTCCGGTAACACTGATCGATTATACGAGAGGACTGCCTGATGCGCTCGAGAAGGTCATCAGGCCGGATGACATTGTGCCGGTGGCCGGCTGGAATGCAAACAGTACGCAACTAATGGTCCGCAGAATATTTTGACGGCGGATTACTATTTGGTAATAACCACTTTACCCGCGCCATGATAACTATGGTATTCGGGGTGGTACATCGCATCGGCACTGGCCGGTCCCATCCTGTATTCGCCGGTGGAAACGGCACGCACTGCATAGTAGTATCGCTGCACGCCGCTATAGGCATCTACAAACAGGTGAATGCGGTCGTCGCGCACATCGATGTTCACGGGGGTGTAGCCGTCTTTGATCCAGTCCATACCCGGTATTTCTTTGGTGCGCGGATTTTCAATCTCAAAACCAGCCGGCAGCAGGTCGGTGATCACTACATTCTCTATGCTTCCCGAGTAGGCTTTTTCCAATGTCAGTTGCACGATAATAAGGTCGTTCTGTTTAAAGCTGTTGCCGCTAACAGGCTTTCCGTTGCGTGTAAAGAAAGCACGCCTGATCTTGAGGAAATTGTCCTCGGCTTTGTAGTCGCCGCTGGCGCTGATGCCTTCGCTTTCCCACCAGTAATATACCGGCGCATTGCCTGAAGTGCTGACGGTTACCGAAGCACTGCACAATTGTGCGGCCGTCAGTGTAACAGGATTGTTATCCAGCCTGCCCACCGTTTTCCCGTTGGCGGTAACAGTTGCTTTGGCGGCGCCCTGGCTGCTTTGCCGCGCCATTTTGCCGATGGCCAGCAAGCTGAAAGCGCTCTCTTGCGTGCTATAATAGCGATCGGCTTTCAACTGATCTACCAGGTGCCGGGCCATGGCTGTTACCTGCGGATGGGAGGGTTCCACTTCAAGCAGGGCGTTAAGGGCTACCGCTTCGTCGCGTATGGGCGAATAGAAGCTGCCGCCGGTTTGCGCCGTGCTTATTTCACCGCTGAATGCAGCCGGCAGCAATTCGCGGAATTTCGCTTTATCGCCTGCGATGGCATAGGCTGCCGCCAGCAGGTATTTGCCGTCGAGCGCCAGCAGCTCGGGCCGCGCCTTGTAGTAGTTCATGCTGGCAATATTGGGGCGGCCCGCGAGACTCAGCACATAGAGCGAATAAGCCACCTCTTTCGGTGCTATCTTCCTGTTCTGGTCGCGGTTATAGACATAGTTGATGGTGCTCTTCACGCCCAGCTTCGCATTGAGATAACCCAGCAAGGTTTCAAGCAGGCTGGGATCAACGTCGAAGCCGGCTTTCTTCGCCTCCAGCAGGAATTGCGCGGCATAGGCGCTTGCCCACCAGTTTTCGGTATCGGCATTGTCCCACATGGTGACGGCGCCGGTGTATAACTGCCGCATCTTGATTTTACGGATGGCTTCCTGCACATTCGACGCAGCGCTGGCGCGGGCAGCGCGATCACTCTCCATGACCTCGCTCAGGTCGCTGAAATACAATTGCGGAAAGGCAGCCGAAACGGTTTGCTCGGTGCAGCCATAAGGATATTGCAAAAGATCGCGCAGTTGGTTGCCGAGTTCCATAGCGGGGTTGCGCGTCAGCACCAGCTTGTATTTGCTGCTACCCGGCATAAAATCGGAGGTGTTGATCGTAATGGCCTGGTTGGTATTTGGCTGCAATACGCCGCTTCCCGTGAGCTGTTGCAAGGTCGACGGCGGACGAACCGTGATATCGGTTTCATCGCTGTAATTGCCATTGCCCCCATTAACGGCGATGTTGATCTTTGCGGCACCGATGGCCGGTTTTGCCGTCACCTGGAAAAGTACTTGTGCCTCGCTGTTAGCCGGCAGGCTTACCGACTGGCTGTTACCTCCGATAATATCAACCGGGCCGCTCACACTGATGGTCGCTTTGGCCGTAGTGGCTGCGCTGGTGGTATTGCTGATGGTAACCGGCACGCTGATGGTGTCGCGCGGGCTTAAAAACCGCGGCAGTGCCGTGCTTAGCACCAGCGGGTCGGCAATGCGCATGTTCTTTTCGGTGGCGCCAAACCGGTTGTCTTTCCAGGCCACTGCCATGAGACGTATTTCTCCGCTGAAGGCGGGGATGTTTACCGTAAAGCTGGCCTCGCCGCCGCTGGCAGTAGCGATGCCGCTCCAGTAGCTTAGAATTTTGATGCGTTTATTGGGCATGGGATTCACCCGCTGGTCCATTTTCAGCTCGCCGTCACCACCGGTGCTGCTGCGTTTGGCGCTTAGTTCAGGAAACAACAGCGGATACATATCGAACGCATTTACGCCAAGGGCTCTTTGTGCATAGAAAAATCCATAAGGGTCCGGGGTGTCGAATCCCGACACCTGTAATACCCCGTTGTCGACCACCGCCAGGGTAACGCGACTCCCTGCGGGCGCTTTCACCCGGATGGTTTGTTTGGTTTTGGAACGGCTTTCGGCCACGGCAATGATCTCGGGACTGATCTTCCGGCCGCTGTCCTGTACCGTGATGCTTTTGAAGCCATGCGCCACTGTCAGCGGGATATCCGAAATGCCATGCGGCTTGAACAGGGTGGCGGTTACATATACGTTGGGCAGGTGATCGGCGGTAAGCGGCAACTCCAGCGTGGCGGTACGTTTCTCTACGTTGAGATATTGGTGCTGCAGCACCTTGTCCTGTTCCAGCGTTACCAGCATGCGGCCGCTGAAGGGCGCTTTGAACAGCAGCTTTACCTTTTCGCCCGCGCCGTATTTTTCCTTATCGGTTGCAATGTCTATCTCGCCTTCTGTATTCACTTCAAAGCTGTTGTTGTCGCCTCCCCAGTAGCCATAGCTGTAGAAGCTGCGGCTCACATAGCTGTTACTACCGGGAATGGATACCCGCAATTGATAGTTGCCCGGTGAACGTGGCACGAAAGCGTACACGGTTTTTTCACCACCCACCGTAACCTGCCCGGTGGCTACCTCTTTTTCTTCGCGCTGCGAATCGTACCGGAAATAACGGCCGCTTTTATTCAGCACTGTATGGTATTCTTCCTTGATCACTTTCACGTCGGCGATGACCCCGGGTAAGAGCTTGCCTGTTTTATCGAGTGCGATCAGGGGGAATTCGATCTTTTGGTTCAGGGGAAAATAGCCATACCCGTTGCTGCCGATGCCGAAGAATTTGTCTTGCGTAAAGATGGTCGCTTTGGCGCCGCGGCTTACCGGGCGGCCGGTTTCGTCAAAAACCGTGGTATAGAATTTGGCGATCAGTTGCCCGATGTTCCTGTAAATATCGGGCACCGTATAGCGTACCTGCGCCTTGCCGTTTTCATCGGTACTGCCTTCTATCAGCTTCTTATCGAAAAAGCTGGTTTGGTTGGTAAGCGCGAAGCTGTATTGCGGGTATTTATTGCTCCAGAACTGGCTTTGCACCACCTGTATCTCCGTTTCAAATTTCCGGTTGGCGGCGGGAGGGCCGAAAAAATTGGTGGCGGTGATCGAGAGGCTGGTGGTTTGTGCTGCGGCCAGCTCCTCTTTATCAAGCACTGCACTTACTTTGATGCGGTCGGGTACAAACTCTTCGATCATGAACGGCATGCTGCTGATCAGCACGTCGTTGCCCGAATACGCTTCGAGGGTATAGCTGCCCGTTAGCGCCGCTACGGGTATATCGATGCTGCCTTCGGTAGCACCGCTGACATCGAGGTTTTTGCGAAAGCTTTTCAGCTCTTTGCCGGTGGGTAGCAGGAACTTGAACTTGACAGGAATTTCGCCGGGTGCTTTCCACTGGTAGTCGCGCGTGATCAATGCAAAATGCACCTGCTCTCCCGGCCGGTATATATCGCGCTCGGCATACAGGAAGGCGTCGAGGCCGGTGCTGTTGAGCCTTTTTCCACCAACGTCGAAGCGGGAAGTATTCACCGCAGTGTTGTTGAACAGGATATAATTGAAGTCACCGGCAGATTTCGCAATGATCATCGCCGGCCTAAAACCTGCAAATTCCTTGCGGGCGTAATCAATACCGGCAACACCGTTGACATCGGTGCTGCCCATGCCCAGCACCTGGTTATTGGCGCCATAGGCGATTACGTTCACACCGGCCAGTGGCTGCGCCGATTGCAGCGAGTTGGCGAACACAATGATCTTGTCTTTGCCTTCTTTCGCGATCAGCCCGATGTCAGACAACGATACAAAACGGCTGTCAGACACCCAATAGTCCTTTTTACTGCGCACCTGGATATGGTAGCTGCCTTTATTGTCGGGCAGCTTGTCGGTGAAATTGAAGTTATAAAGCCGGCTGCCGTTGGCCTGGGGCAGGCTGCGGGTATCTATTTCTTGCCGGAAGATGATATCGCCCAGGCTGGCATCGCCGCCTGAATATTCATCGTAATACCCTTCATCGTCGTCTTCATTGCGGGTATTCGGATAATAGCCGTAACGGTGTGCCGCCAGGAGATTGCTTTCATACACCTTGCTGATCACCACCTCCAGCTTATCGATATTGGTAACCTTCAGGGCAATATTTTTTTCGCCCAGCGCCGAGAGGTAGGCGCCACGGCTTCCTGCAAAGCTGACGGCCGGCTCGAGCTGGCCGAAGGCGACATTATTGGTGTAGGCTTCACGCAGTTGTCCGCCGATGCGCCCGCGAAGCCCCTTGCCCAGCTCGATCTCATAGCTCTTCTCCTGCGAAAAGGCATCGGAGCTGATCACAAACCCCTCTTCGTTTGCTTCGGTTTTGAATTTGAGGGCGGGTTTAAAGCTGATATTACCCGCGAGCGACGATGCCTCCACCGGCTGGCTGGTTTTCACATATACTTTACCGTTGGCGCCGTCGTGATCGGTTTCCAGGTCGGTGATCACCAGCACAAAGGGCGATGGCAGGAGAACATCCGCCTTCGCATCGGCGATGGCAGGATTCGCGCCGTCTTTGGGAACGATGCCTTTGCTCACGGTGATGGAAAGCGGTACGTCTTTGTCGGCCGGCGCCAGCGTGGGTAAGCGCAGCTCTATGTTATCACTGGCCGACGCTGATATGAGCTGAAAACCCACCGGGCTACCTTCGTTGGTAACGGACAGCTTGTCTTTCAGCGCCGCCGGATCAACGGGGTAATTGAATTGCAGATCGATGCGCGGCACGGCTTTGCGGCTGCTTTCGTCGGTGAGCGTCCAAACGGCCCGGCTGTTCTCGAGCGTGAGCAGGGGCGTAGAGAAACTGCGGTCGGTCAGCTTTTCGAACCCACTGTATTCGCTGTTGATCAGGAGCTGTTTGCTGAACGACATCTTATACGTAGTGGCTGGTCGCAGCGGCTGCGCGGGGGAGAATACCAGTTGCTCGGTGCTTTCCCAGCGAAAGCGGCCGGGTATAGCCGGCTCGAAGCGGATATATTGCGTAGAGTCCCACCGGTTCAGTAAAGAGTCCTTTACTAAGGGATGGTTAAAACGGAACACCAGGTTCTGCAGCGGTTGCACTTCCTTCTCTGCATTTGTAAATTCGAGTGTTACTTTCGGGGAATTGCAGGCAAAACAAAATGCGGCCAG
>JBDHYM010000004.1:0-43239 GCA_039811405.1 Flavihumibacter sp.
TTTTGGTTTAACAATAGTTTTACTAAGGGCTTCGTAGATGCCTTTTAAAGATACGCCAAAAACGCCATCGTATCCACACCGTCGGCATAGTCTGTGATGGCCGGCTCCTGCGCTTTTCCAAAGGGAATCTTACCGTGTCCAACGATGCATTGTACTGAATTATTGCCTGCCAGCGCCGCTGCGGGATCGCTGCCCGGCAGGTAATAGCTGTAATGAAGCTGCGAGATGGGCGAAAACACCGACTCGTTCTCCGTCAATAGTATGGAGTTGTTTGTCATATACAACTGCTTGTTCAGCAGTGCAATAGCCAATTGATAGTCGTAGTTGTTCTTATACCGGCTGTGATCGGAGAAATAGCTGTATTTGCGGAAAGCTGCCAGCACAGGCTCGAAATTATATCCTGCCGGCACCCGGAGTGCCGTCACATTGCGGCAGCCGAGCCCGAAGTACAGATGGGTGTCGTCGGCCAGTTTCTCCAGCTCGGCCGTGGACTCTGTTCCGTCGAGAATGGCCACCGAGGTCCGGTTTTTCCGGATAATGCTCGGGTACCTGCCGAAATAGTATTCGAAATAACGGGCGCTGTTATCGCTGCCGGTGGCAATGTAAGCATCGCAGCCTTTCAGCAGCTCACCCAGGCGGTAGTGTGCGCTGGCGGCAGGCTCCCATTGTTCAAGCACCCAAAGCAGGTGCGGCAGCAGGATATTGTCTTTCGAAGACAGCTTGATATGGGCGATATGCCCTGTAATGAACGTACATAACCAGTCGTGGAAACCTACCAGTGGAATATTGCCCGCCATTACGATGCCTACGGTCTTTGCCGCCGGCTGCCGGTCGGGAACGGCATATTGTTTTGCCCAGCTCTCCAGCATCGCTGGTTGCAGAAACTGTCCGGCGATGGCCTGGGTGGCCGTTTCCACGAAAGCGGATGTAAACCAGGGATTGTGCGCCCCCGCCCGCCTGACAACAGATTGCCATGCCTCCCCGTTTTGCACCAGGTAATCGCCCAACTTCACCAATAAATCTATCCGGCATTGTAAATTCAACATGGCGTTCTAACTTTGCTGCAAGTTAATTGCTTCACAGACGGTAAAAAACTGAAGAATATGGCGATCAAGATAACAGATGAATGCATCAATTGCGGCGCCTGCGAGCCGGAATGTCCCAATAACGCTATTTACGAGGGTGGGGTGGAATGGGCGCTCAGCGACGGCACCACGGTGAAAGGCAGCTTTACGCTTATGGACGGATCTACCATGAATGCCGACCAGCGGAACAGCCCGGTGAGCGTAGATACGTATTATATCGTTCCAAATAAGTGTACTGAATGCCAGGGTTTCCACGAAGAACCGCAGTGCGCTGCGGTATGCCCGGTCGACTGTTGTGTGCCCGATGAGATGTACCAGGAAACGGTCGATGAGCTCCTGGCCAAGAAAGAAAAGCTGCATCTCTGATTTTTGGCTTTTTATTTTTGCATATTGACGCTTGTTTTTTTATCTTTAAAACAGCAATGTTTGCTAGTAGCTTCGGCTACTTTTTATAGGTGGGTGATATTTCCCGCCAGGTAACGGGTGAAGGAATCAGTCCTTCACCTTTTTCTTATCAGAACAACAGAAAACCAGATCCGACACAATGGCCAAAAAGATTGTCGCTTTTCTCACCGGCGGTTATTCAGGTGAGGCGGAGATTTCGTACCTGAGCGCGGTGACCATTAATAAAAACCTCGACCGCAGCAAGTACGAAGTGTACACCATCGATATCCGTACCGACGGGTGGTGGCATAAAACCGCCGCGGGTAACGAAATAGCGGTTGACAGGAACGACTTCACGCTGACCCTGGAAGGCAGTAAGATCAGGTTCGACGTGGTGCTGATCGGCATACACGGAACCCCCGGCGAAGACGGGAAACTGCAGGGGTATTTCGACATGCTGGGGCTGCCTTACACCAGTTGCGATGCGGCCACTTCGGCCCTCACTTTCAATAAACGGTATACCGTGGCCGTAGCTGCTTTCGGTGGCGTACACGTGGCGCGGTCGATTCACCTGTTCAGGGAACGCCCTTACGATACGGCGGCCATTGCACGGCAGTTGCAACTGCCTTACTTCGTAAAACCGAATAACGGCGGCAGCAGTATCGGCATGAGCAAGGTGACCAGGGCCGAAGACCTCGAGACTGCCATCCAGAAGGCTTTTCGTGAAGACGGCCAGGTGCTGATTGAAGAGTTCATTGCAGGCCGCGAATTTACCATCGGCGTATTCAGGAGCAAGGGCGAAATCATTACGCTGCCGTTTACCGAGATCATTGCGAAAAACGAATTCTTTGATTTTGAGGCCAAATACCACGGCAAAAGCGAAGAGATCACCCCCGCGCAGGTAGAAGAGGCGGTGGCCGAGAAAGTCAGGGCGGCGGCGAAGCAGGTGTATGCCTTGTTCAATTGCCGCGGCATTATCCGCATCGACTTTATTTACAACGACGCCGCGGGCGCTCCTTATATGCTGGAAGTGAACACTGTACCGGGTCAGAGCGAGGCCTCGCTGGTGCCGCAGCAAGTGCGCGCCATGGGCTGGTCGCTCACCGAATTCTATTCCGCCCTGGTAGATGAGGCCTTGGCAGGTAAATAATTTTCGTTTTCTTTGAGCCGGTTATCAAACAATATAGTCTAGTGTTCGCATCCCTTACCAAAAAGCCGCTGTGGCTGAACCTGCTGGTTGCCCTGGCGATCGTCGCCCTGCTGGTATTCCTTTTTTTCAATACGCTTGAATATTTCACGAAGCATGACAAAGTGGTCACTGTACCCAATGTGGTCGGCAAGTCGTTCGATGCAGCGAAGGAGACACTTGAAAAAGACGGGTTCGATGTGATGATCCAGGATTCCGTGTACCGAGATACGGCCAAGGCGATGGCGGTGGTGAAGCAGTTTCCCGAAGCCGATGCATCGGTAAAAGTGAACCGCACCATTTATCTTACCGTAAACAGGGCCATACCGCCCGATGTGGTGATGCCGAACCTGGTGGGGATGAGCATCCGCAATGCGGCGATCGTGCTGAAACAGTTCGGGCTGAAGATGGGTGACACAACCTATAAGCCCGATTTCGCGAAAAACTCGGTGCTGAGCCAGGAAGTAAAAGGCGTGAAAGTGGATCCGGGTACCAAGCTTCCGATGGGCACGGCGGTATCGCTCGTATTGGGCAGTGGTTTGTCGAATGTGGACATGATGGTGCCCGACCTGGTGGGTCTCAGCTATCGCGAAGCCGCATCGATGCTGGAGGGTACAGGTATCAATTTCGGGGCGAAAGTGGTTGACGCCGCGGTGAAAGATACCGGCGCCGCCTATATCTACCGGCAAAGCCCTGATCACCTGACGGTCGACCTGCGGCCGAACCGGATACGGTCGGGCCAGATGATCGATATCTGGCTGGGCAGCCAGAAACCCGTTCGTGATACCACGCGCCAGTTGCCCCCGGCGCCTCCTGCAGAGAATAATTACTAAACATACACATCATGGAAAACATCAGTGTCGACGCGGTAAAAGCACGATTGGATGCAGGTGAAAAGCTCCATATCATCGACGTGCGGGAACCGGAAGAATATGCAGAAAGCAATATCGGTGCCCTATTGCTGCCCCTGGGCCGGATACAGGCCATGCAGGTCGACGAGATCGACGACCTCAAAAACGAGGAGCTGATCATACACTGCCGCAGCGGCAAAAGAAGCATGACGGCCTGCCTGTTCCTCGAATCGATGGGGTTTACCAACCTGAAGAATGTGGAAGGCGGCATCCTGGCCTGGCAGGCGAAATTCGGCAAGTGAATGGATAAGCGTCGATGGGTGCGTCAGTCAACCACTTCATAAAGCATCATCGCGGCAGCCTTGTTTTTAAGCGCCGCTTCACCCATGGCCACGCAATTGAACGACTGCTTGATCTGCTCATAACAGTTTTCATTGATAACTACCTGGCCGCTGCCGGCTGCACTTTGCAGTCGTTGTGCGGTATTGACCGTGTCGCCAATAACCGTGTAATCGAGGCGCCGCAGCGTGGCAGATCCGATATTTCCGGAAATCATTTCGCCGCTGTTGATTCCGATCGACACTTTGGGCGAGAAATCGTGTTCGCTCGGCAGGCTGTTGATCTTGTCTCTGATAGCCAGGCAGGCGTCGACGGCGCGGTCGAGATGATAGTCGCCTTTGAATACCGCCATTACACAATCGCCGATGAATTTGTCGATCACGCCCTGTTGCGCAATGATCTCTTTGGTGATTAAGTCGAAATAGCGGTTCAGCAGTTTCACCACCGTATCGGGCGATTCCCTTTCGCTGATGGAGGTAAAGCTGCAGATATCGATAAAGCACACCGATGCTTCGATGCTTTCGTTGGCTTCCAGCGATGCTTCATACTCGCGCGTACCCATGAAGTTCAGCACATTCGCATCCACATACATCCGCAGGATATTGTTTTCCTTGATGGCCTGCAAAGTGTCTTTTAGCTGTGTTACGTATTTAATGGTTTTCTCCATGGTCAGCTCGAGGTCGTCGAAGTTGACCGGTTTGGTAACGAAATCAAAAGCGCCGCGGTTCATGGCGGCACGAATGTTTTCAAGGTCGCCGTAGGCGGAGACCATCACCGCCTTGGTAAGCGGGTTATTTTCACCGAGCTTGGTCAGCAGCGTCAGCCCATCCATCTCGGGCATATTGATATCGCTCAGCACGATCGATACATCGGGATGCAGCCTGAGCTTGTCGAGCGCATCTTTCCCATTCACCGCAAACACAAAATCATATTGCCGTTCGCGTATCTGCCGGCGAAACTTTTGTTTGATCAGCGATTCAAGGTCGGTTTCATCGTCAACAACCAGGATTTTCATACTATGCTGTTTATGCAGGTAAAACAATGCTGAAGGTGGTGCCTGCACCCTCTTTGGTGTCAACATTCAGCTCGCCGCCGTGTGCTTTTGTAATAATATCATAACTGAGCGAAAGCCCCAGCCCGGTGCCTTGCCCTGTCGGTTTGGTGGTAAAGAATGGCTGGAAGATCTTGCCCAGCGCTTCGGCCGGAATACCTCCGCCATTGTCGCTGACGGCAATGATGGTTTTGTCGCCCGATTTGCGGGTGCTGATCGATACAGTCGGTTGAAAATTGCCGGCGTCCGTTTTTTTCTTTTGCTGATCCACCGCATAAAAGGCATTTGTCAGCAGGTTCAGGATCACGCGACCCAGGTCTTGCGGTATCACATTCACTTTCCCGACAGCCGGATCAAGATTTGTTTCAATGGATGCGTTGAATGATTTGTCTTTTGCCCGCAGCCCATGATAACAGAGTCGGATATATTCATCGGTGAGGGTGTTGATGTCGACCAGCTCTTTTTCGCCGGTGCTTTTCCGGCTGTGTTGCAACATGCCGCGCACGATGGCATCTGCCCGTTTGCCATGATGGTTGATCTTCTCTTCATTTTCTATCAGCGACCCGATCATGGCTGTTGCTTCGCCGATATTCCCTTTGCTGATCTCATCCTTCATTTCTACAAGCAATTCTTTATTGATGTCTGAAAAATTATTGACGAAGTTCAAGGGGTTTTGTATTTCATGCGCGATGCCGGCGGTGAGCTCGCCCAGCGAAGCCATTTTTTCGGACTGTATCAACTGGCTTTGCGTGAGCTTCAGGTCTTCGATGGTTTGCTGCAACTGCCTGGTGCGCAGCGTTACTTTTTCATCGAGAATCCTGTTTTCTTTTTGCAATAACCGCGACCGGTAAATGATATACATTCTCAGCAGGCCCAGCAACAGCAGGGTAGCGATGCTATACGCCCACCATGTTTTATACCAGGGCGGTGTTATGGTGAAACTGAAGCTCGCCGGCGCTGTCCATTTGCCGTTGAAGTTTCTGCTGCTCGCTTTAAACGTGTAGCCGCCGGGGTTGAGGTTCAGGTAGTTTTCAGTGTAAGCATTGGTGGTGGGTTTGCTCCATTCACGATCAACACCTTCCAGGATATATATGTATTCGGTGGGACCGTTCAATCCCATATTCGCCTGCGCGAACTGGAATTGTATGAAGTTCTTGTTATAGGGAATGGAAAGCCTGCCCGGCAGGTGATAAGGGCCTTCGGTTTTATCCCAACTGAGATCTCTGCTGCTGGCATAACCTGCTACTATCGGCGTTTGACCCTTTACGAAAATGCTGTCTGGGGTGCGCAGGCTGTCTTTGTCGCCGAACACATACGGTTCCGTAAAATATTGCGGTTTGTTCATCAGGTTGAAGCCGGTGATATGAGTGGCGATCGAGTCGCGGTTGGGCTCAATACCGTGGATCATTACCATGCCATTGTCGCCCCAGAGAAATTCCCCCTTGCTGGTAACGGCATCCACCTTCCATGAATTGGCTTGTACACGCTTCAGGTTTTCTGATTTGGCGAGTATGTCTATCTCCCATCTGCTGCTGTCGGCATCGGGTGCGGGCGCACGGACGACGGCGCTCTTCGTGTCAGTGGCTATTACCATTTCGTCACGATAAGGCAGAATAGCCAGCACCCGGTTGCTGGGCAGACCTTCTTGCGTGGTGATGGTGGTGACGGTTTGTTTCCGTTTATCGAACACATATATGCCTTTGTCGGTACCCACCCACATTCTGCCCCGGTCGTCGACCTGGAGCACTTTGGAACAGGTGTCGCGAAGCCCCTCGAGGTCGTTGATTAAACGCATGGAGGCCGTTCCGGGGTCGATGAGGCCCAGGCCGCCAATAAAGCCTGCAATCCAGATGTTTCCTTCTTTGTCTTCGATGGCATCGGCGATATTGTTGTCGTTCAGGCCGTTCGCACGTTCCGTATGCAGAATAACCGTTTGTGCCGAATCGATAAGGTCAATGCCATTGCTGGGACCGGTCAGCCAGGTTCGCCCTTTCTGGTCACGAACCACCGAATAGATGCTGTCGTTGGTGAGGCCTTCTTTTTTCCCTGTATGCTCTATGGTTTTATTAACGGGATCGATAATGTCAAAGCCGCCGTTGGTAGACACCAGCATTTTCCGGTCGTGCATTATAAAAGATTGCACGAAGTCATCGCCCAATCCGTGCGCACGATCGAGCCGTCGCACCTGGCTCCTTTGTGCATTGATCAGCAAAATGCCTTTGGTGGTGGCGACCCAGATATTGCCGGTCACGTCTTCGGTCTGGCTGATTACCTGGCCGGGGCCAAGGGGGAAGCTGGTTTCGCCGTACTGGTCTATCACGTGCCCGCCGGCAATAGTGCCGGTCCACATGCGGTGGTTGTTGTCCTGCACAAAAGATGTTACCCAGTTATCGGCCAGCCCGCTTTCGTTGGTGATCCATTTCAGGCGCTTGTTTGCCGGGTCAAGTATCCTGACGCCGTTGTCGCCGCCGATCCATAGCTGGCCATGGTCGTCTTCCACGATAACAGGAATATTTCCCCGTGGCAGTCCCTGTGCGGCAGTATAGTGTGTAATAGTGCCTGCTTTGATATCCAGCGCATCCATTTCGCCGCCCTTAAAAGCAATCCATATTTTTCCCTGCCTGGTCTGCATCATGGCCGATACGCTGTCTTTGGCCAGTCCGTTTGTTTTGTTCAGGGTTTTTACTTTGCCGGTTTGCTGGTTGAAGATGGTAATGCCGCCGTTGAAATTCGATACCCACATATTGCCTTCGCTGTCGCGAAAGGCGTTTGACGATTTAACGATGGGCGCATTGGCGGGGCCCCTGACCAGCTTGAAGGTTTGCTTTTCAGGATCTATCACTGCAATGCCTTCACCGGCGGTGGCGCCCATCCATAACTGCCCCTTTTCGTCTTTCGGCATCGAGCAGACCCAGTTTCTCGGCATGTTGGTTTCTGTTGAAATGGCGATGATCCCTTTCTTCAGGTCGATAAAGCCCAGTCCGGCATCGCATGTAAACCAGTGCCGGCCGAGATCATCTTCCATCATGGCGCCAATATGCGGAATGGCACGTGCATAAATGCCCTGCAGGTTCTCGCCGTCGTAACGGTATATGCCCCCGGTTCCTGAAATCCATAACAGCCCGTCTTTGTCTTTATAGAGCGCGCTGACAAAATCCATCGGGAACCCCTGCCGGGTAGAAAAGTCGGCAATAGGTGTCGGATTGGCGGTTTGCCAGGTCGGCACCGCTTTTTTGAGTTGCCCCGGCATAAGGCTACGGATGCTAAAGTTCAGGGGCTTTGAAACAACCGTGTCGATATTGTACGGCTGCCCGGGCAGGCTATTGAAATTGAAGGCAACGGTTTCGGGATCCTTGTTGAATTTTTTGAATCCGAGGCTGTCGAATGCCTGGGTCGGGAGGGTTTCGAGGTCCAGCCTTTTCTTGACGGGTCTGATCGTGCCTTTCTTGAGTGTATCCCACTTTAACAGTACCGTGTCGGCAAAGCGGAGAGGGCTTGTAACCGGTTGTGTGAAACCAAGACAGGCTTCGGGCAGCGCAACATTCCTGGGCGCGTCGTTGCATGAAAGAATGGCCGTTGCCATGATGCTGACAAGCGGTAGCAATAAATGCGAATTTGTGTTTCTCATGCTTTTGTTTTGCAGCTAACCAGAATAGTTTGCCAGTGTTTCGTGCACAGGCGTGAAATGGACATTCAGTTCGGCTTTTGCCAGGTCGTTTTTATATACAGGCAGCCCCTTTTCTTTGGGCGGAAGTTGGTTAAGCATCCGGTGTACGTCAGATACCTTGTACGATTCGGCCGACAATAAATAGTCTTTGCCATGCAGCCCTTTGGTGGTGGCCGCCCGGAAAATGGCGGTCGCCACATCTTCCACATCAACGATGGACAACAATATATCGTTGTCGAACATGAATTGAATAAAGGGATCGGGTGCAATCCTATTTTTGATCAGGTATTGTAAGCCGCCGGAGGTGGAATCGGTGCGGCCTGACAATGATTTCCCCATGACCATTACGGGCGATACCGAGCTGATCTCTACCGCCAGACCGGGATTTTGCGCGATGAATTTTTCGACCACCTGGTTTGCCAGGAACTTTGCCTGGGCATAAGGATGACTCTCTTTGCTTATAAAGCGCGTATCAGTTTCATCGAATGAGTCGGTAGCGTCCTTGCCGCCTGCCGGCAGGGGGAAATTGGTATTCCATCCAGCCACCGAAGCGATCAGAACCACTTTCTCTATGCCGGGCGACTGGCTGATCACTTCCAGGAAATTTTCGGTTCCCCTGATGGTGGGATCGAACAGTTCTTTTTGCGGGTCGCTTACATTGAGCTGGAAGGGCGTGCCGCCATGTATTACTATATCGCAGCCCGTTACAAAATCGCGCAGCGCATCTTTGTCTTCCACATCCAGGGCGAACATACTGATCCTGTCTGCATGGTCCAGCGCCCGGAGGTGCTGGTATTTTTCTTTCTTCGAAAGGTCGGTCGACGACACCCTCACCTCGTATCCCTTGTCAAGAAATATTTTGGTTATATAGCTGCCGATGAAACCCGATCCGCCGATAATACCTGCTCGTTTCATATTGTATGTTTTGATGTGTGCGCTTACAGGTAGCTCAGCCACCATTTTTCCTTGTGATGGGTTTTATAGCGATCATATCGTTTGCACAGGGGATAGGCAATGGCGATAACGAGCGCCCAAACCAGGTATACGCCCAACAGGCTGGTGCCATAACCCCGCAGCTCATTCATTTCCGGTATCCAGTCGGGTAGTACGAGCAGTTGCCAGCCGCGACCGCTCAGCTTTCCGAAAAGGGCTGCCAGCAGGTGAATAACATATATATGGACCAGGTAGTAGAAAAATGGTACCCGGCCGAACGTAGCCAGGAAGTGCGCAACCCTGCCGCCTGCATGCTCAGTATTACCAAGAAAGATCAGGGCCGGCCCCATCGTGATCAGCAGGTATAGCAGTGAAGGCGGATACTTCGTCACATTCAGGAAAGAAAGGACCGTTCTTTCAGGCTCGTCGAAATGAGTCCAGCGATAGGGATCTCCATATATATTGAGTCCTCTCAGTGCGAAGAATAAAACGATCGCCGAAATTCCGATGATCGTCAGCCATTTCCTTCTTGACGCGCCGCTCACTTCTTTACCATACAGCGGGCCGAAGCAGTAGCCCAGTCCCATTACGGCAAACCAGGGTATAATGGGGTAATCGACATAGAACTTGACACCGGGAAACTGGAATATGCCGGGCTGGTGAACCACAGACCACCAGAAATTTCCCGGCAGCACGATGGGGTCCAGCAAATTATGGACTGCAATGACGAGACAGCAAAGCGCGAGCAGCAGTATCCGTGGCAGGTGGATCAGCGCCCCCAGCAATATCATGCTGAACCCGAGGCAGGCGATAACGGCAATGCCATTCATCCGGAAGGCCGGGTCAAAGGCCCATCCGAAAGTGATCAGCGTACCTTCCAGCAGCACCAGCCAGAGCCCTCTTTTGAACAGGAAGGCAGAAAGAGCCGCCTTCGGTTTGCCGCGGCCGCTTAAGAAAACGGACAGGCCCGCGAGGAAGCTGAACGAGGGCGCACAGTAATGGGTAATAAAGCGGGTAAAAAAAACAGGCGCCGTTGTCGCCGCCGGATCGGTCGGGTTGAAAAAATGGACGGAATAATGAAAATAATCGCGTACATGGTCAAGCGCCATTACAATCATTACCAGGCCTTTCAGCAGGTCGATGGAGGCTATCCTTTTGGGAGAAATGGCATTGGTCATCGGGTGGAAGGGTAGCAATAAAGGTCAACCCGCCAGCCTGTGCCTGTGAAGAGGTTTTCGTCATTTAAGCGGATTAATTCGTCAAACTTCCCGGTAGGCGGTGTAAAAGCAGGATCTTTTCAACGTTTCGCGGGGGCAGAACGACGAAAGGGCAAACAGCCGCCTGCCGGTTCGGTTCGGCGGCCCAGGCATTTGCAGGATGTAAATGACCACTGCACACCGGTATAACCGGGTTGCAGTGGTCAGTTTCTTTTACCTGCCGCCTGCGAGCAGGAACAAAAGATAAAACAGCAGGATGATGGTTACATTGAGGGCAATGGTTTTCTTCATGGGAACGGATTGCTGCCTGTATCTATTGAAAATGATGCCAAAGCCGTTTTTTGGCGCTAGGATTATTACAGTCGGATATTTACCCCCGCCATCCAATTAATACCTGCCATCGGGAACACGTAATTTTCCGTGTTTGGCAGCTTGTCGTATATGTAACTGTACGTGTACCCGTTGGCCAGGTACAGGTGATTGAACAGGTTATTTACCTGGAAAATAAAGGTGGTTTCCCGGAACAGCTTCTCTTTCACGGTATAGCGCAAACGAAGATCCTGCACATAGTAGCCAGCCAGGCTGCGGGCGTTGTTGGAGGTGTTATCGAGGTATTGCTTCCCGACATATTTGCCCGTCAGGGTGATGTCTCCGTCTTTAACAGGCGTGAATTGCGCAGCCGCAGCGCCGATCAGCGCCGGAGAGAAAGAAATATCGGTTTTGCGGTAATGGTTGACCTGCTGGCCGCCGTCGTCCCAGTTGTCGATGTATTCGGTGAAATCAAGCACTTTGTTTTCGCTGATGGTCAGGTTGCCGTTGAATTGCAGCCAGGAAGTGGCGCGCCAGTTGCCTTGCAGCTCGGCGCCAAGCCGGTAGCTGACGGGGATATTGGTCCTGGTATAAGCGCCCACATCATTGATCCTGCCCGTAAGCACCAACTGGTTCCGGTAACGCATATAGTACATGGTGAGCCCCCACGATGCCTGGGCATGGCGTTTTTCCACGCCCAGTTCCGTATCGTACAACGATTCCGGCCTGGGCTGTGTGCCGGCGCCCGCCTCAAAGTCATCGCGGTTGGGCTCTTTATTCGCTACCGCCAGCGAGGCAAAGGCGTTCCAGTTGTTGCGGCGGTAGTTGAAGCCCAGTTTCGGGTTGAAGAAGTTGTAGCTGTTGCTGATATAAAGGGTGGGATTGTCGCGAAAGCCGTTGATCCGGTAATCTGCGTGCCGGTATTGCAGGTCAATAAAGCTCGACAGGCCGGTGGTCAGTTGCTGCTGCCATTTTCCATACAGGTTGAAGTCTGATTTGAGCGATGTAAGCCGGTACCATTCATAATCTACCGGGAACCCAATATCGGCCCAGGTCACCCGCCCGTAATGCCGGCCGTTGTACCGGTTAATGCCACCGCCGAGCGTCAACTGCGTGCCGTTGTTCTTGTATTGCAGCGAATAGATGCCGCCGTAGAAATAATTGTCGAGCCACAACTGCCGCACCAGGTCGGTTTTTTCGATGGTGGAATTGCCGATAACGGGGCTGCCCAGCCCATATTTGCTAAATGACTGTGCTGCCTTGTAATTTTCATAGTAACCCCGCCCGCGGGTCAGGAAGCCGGCGACATTGAGCGACAGCCGGTCGTTGAAGGCATGGTTGAAGAAAAGCTGGTAATGGTCTTGCTGGTAGTTATCGGTTTCGTTTTTGTAAGGCTCGCCGGGTTTGTCGGTGCCGGAAGTGTTGCAGGTGCGGCAGCCGGCGAGGTCCTGCTCCAGTATGCCGTTCCAGGCCTGGTAGGTTTTTTCTTTTCCGGAGAAGATGTTTAACCGTATGCTCGATGCGGGTGTGATCCAGGCGCCGGAAAGATAGAACGACTGCAGGTGGGAACTGGCGCGGTCGATATAACCGTCGCTGCTGATGCGTGAAAGGCGCGCGTCGACGGTGAAATGGCCGTTGATGAGCCCGCTGCCGGCTTTCACGGTATTTTTCCAGGTGTTGAAGGAGCCGTAGCTGTTGTTGAGCTCTCCGTAGGCATTTTCGTGGAACTCATTGGTGCTCACATTAAGGCTGGCGCCGAAAGCGCCGGCGCCGTTGCTGGACGTGCCCACTCCCCGCTGTACCTGGATGCTGCTGATCGACGAAGCGAAATCGGGCAGGTTGACCAGGAACATGCCCTGGCTTTCGGCGTCGTTGTAAGGGATGCCGTTCAGGGTCATGTTGATGCGGGTGGCGTCGGTGCCGCGAATGCGGATGGCTGTATAACCCACACCATTGCCGGCGTCGGAATTAACAGTCACCGAGGGCGTCTGGTTCAGCAGGAAGGGGAGGTCTTGCCCCAGGTTTTGGCCTGCGATCTCTCTGGCCGAGACATTGGTGCGCGCAAAAGGCGCCCTGTCGCCCGCACGGAGCGCCCGCACCTCTACCGGTTGCAGGAAAAGGTTATACCTTTCCAGGAAGATGGTGTCGCCGAAAGCATCGGGCGGCAGGCTGCCGGTTTTGTACCCCAGGCTGGAAACGGTGATCTTGCCGGTCCGGCTGCTGAGCTGGATGCGGCCATTGTGATCCGAAAAACTGCCGTCGCCATTCGAAAAATCAATGCTTGCACCTTGTAAAGGCTGGTGCGTTTGGGCATCGGCCACTACCACGGTGCGGTTTTGGGCCAACAGGGGGGACATCAGGCTGAAAGCGCATATCCCCAAAAACATTTTTTTCATGTTTAACAATTACTGTTTGAAAAAATGATTTGAGAGAAATGCTGCGAAAGCAAAAGGAGGAATAAAACAGAACCACCTTCCCTGCGCAGGCATTACCCTGTTCAGGTTCAACGGGTATTATCTCAGCCGGCAGGGTAATCCTGCCAGCACCCCGGGGAACTTGGCAGCCGGCTGCCCGGCTACGTCACAAAATTAGCCCAATTTTGCATAAAACCCTGTAACATTTTAGGCGCCGCGTCGTCATATAAAAAATAGATTGTATGAAAAGGTCAGTCCTGTTTGCTTTTATCATGTTATTAATGACGGCCGTGCAGGCGCAGTCAACCACTGTCAACGATGCAAATGCCCGCAAGCGCGAAGTGGGCTCTTTTACCGGCGTGAAAGTATCGCAGGGGATAGAGCTGCTGTTGCAACAGGGCAACGAAGATGCGGTGGCTGTGAGCTCGAGCAAACCGGAGTATATCGACCGGATCAAAACCGAACTGGAAGGGAATGTATTACGCATATCCATCGACGATAAGAATTTTAATTCCAACTGGCGTCGCGGGGTGACATTCCGGGCGTATGTATCTGTTCGCCAACTGGAGAAGCTGATCGTTTCTTCGGGTGCCAGCGCCAAAACCGGCAATGCGATCAATATCGCCAAACTGGAGCTCCATGCCAGCTCGGGCGGCACCATCGATGGTCAATTCAAGGGACAAAGCATCAGCTCTGATAACAGCAGCGGGGCCATTACCAACATACGGGGCTCGGTCGATTTCATATCTGCAAAAGCGAGCAGCGGGTCCATCTTCAAAGGCTTCGACCTGTCGGCCACCAGGGGTGATGCGGATGCCTCCAGCGGTGGCTCCATCAGCATTACCGTTACCAAAGAGCTTAACGCAGAAGCGAGCAGCGGGGGAGATATACAGTACCGTGGCGGCGGGACGATCCGCAATTTGCACACCAGCAGCGGCGGCTCGGTTCGTTCAAACAGCTAATATCATATCATGAAAAAGTTCCTTTCGTTTTGCCTGCTGCTGGCAGTGATGACGGCAGCCAGCGCGCAGAAATTTGTGATCCAGGACGCCAATGCGCAGATCAGGCAGGTGCCTGCCTTCACCGGTGTGCAGGTATCAAGCGCCATCGATCTCTATCTTAGCCAGGGCGAAGAAACCGGGGTTGCCGTGAGCGCCACCGAAACCGCTGTGCGCGACCGCATTAAAACCGAAGTAAAGAACGGAGAGCTCCATATATGGTTCGACGGACAAGGCTGGAACAACTGGCGCGGCAATAAGAAAATGAAAGCCTATGTTTCTGTCAAAACCATTGAATCGCTGAAAGCCGGGGGTGCCAGTGATATCCGGCTGATGGGAAAGATTACGGCCGACAAGCTATCCGTTGACCTGTCAGGCGCCAGCGATATGTCGGGCGAGCTCACCTGTAATCAGCTCGATATGGATCTGGGCGGCGCCAGCGACCTTACCCTTATCGGTAACATCGGCTCGACCTCGTTGCGGCTGAATGGCGCCAGTTCTGTAAAAGGCTGGGGATTGGTCACCGATTACTGCGAAATCGATGCGGGCGGCGCTTCGTCTGCCAAGGTAATCGTCAATAAAGAATTGAAAGTGAAAGCCGGCGGCGCCTCCGATGTTGCCTATCGCGGCGAAGGCGTTATCAAGGAAATGAAATCGAGCGGGGCAAGCAGTATAACGAGGAAGTAAAAAGACAGAAATCGCTCTGGCTGTTAATCAGCGGGTCGCTGATTCAAGTCCTGCTGCAGAAAGTAATTATATGGAGCAACAAAGTCTGTGTTATATTCTGACTCAAGGGCTTGAAACAAAATCAACTGAGGAGTATTTTACCGGATTCGAACTTTCAATCAGGTAATACCGGTTGCATGAACTATTGTTTTTCTCACAGAACCTTTTCGTTCAGCATTGTCACCGGCATAATGCAAGAATCAGCCATCCTCACCTCTTTTTTATTGATATAATAATACCCTGGTTGGCACTTTTTTCTTCTATCTTTCAGTGCAGTAATTCCCGCACGTAGTCCCTGTTGCCTGGCTATCCTATATACATATTTGCTACATGTTTCTTTAAAGATGCATCGCTTCCTACTTTTTTTAGGCACCAACAGCCAATACAATTGTATTGCAAGAAGTAAAGAATAGCGCATCTAGGCCGGTTGAGAAAATATAACCAACTGAAAGAAAGTGGTTGAGGTTTTTGCATTGATGCCAAAGCAACCAGGATCGTCTACAACTGTTTCAAATTTTTCTACAGACTCAAATGCCCAGCCTTGTGTGGCAAAATCGTTGATAAGTAATTCTAATTTTTGAGCTACTATTCCGGTTGTTTCTTTTGTCGTAATGTTTGCCACATAGGGCACTACCTTGTAGGTTTTCATTATGCTCGTTTTGAAACAAACTTATACTCCCCAGGCAGTAGGGAGTTACGGAAACCCGTAATGAATTTTTTTTCTATTTCATTGCTGACCGGAGATATAGAAAACTAAAATAATGCTACCACTTGTGTACCAGTGATAAAGGGAGCGTCGCAAGACTGATGCCTATATTCTTGCGATGGGAACCGAAGATTAGAAGCACTATTTATGTTACATGCCCGCTTGTTTTTATAATCCTTACTCCGCCGGATGACTTCAGTCGTGTATTGTATGATTATTCCCGATGATCAAAGGGGATTTGTTTTTTCGAGCATGCGTTGGAAGAGCGATTGGTTTAAATGGTCGTGAAACTTACAAATTAAATATTTTACTATGAAATCGTCAATTTTTAATCGTTTTATTACAATATTTAATTGATTTACGGCTGACTGATTGCATTTGAAGTAATTGTCATTGTTGTAGCTTTAATTAATTATTTTTCTGTAAGATTGATATATTTTAATTGTTTTTCTTATATTTTAATACTTTTACAGAAAATAAGGAAAAATGTCCGGCCGTCCTGCAGGTAGCCAATGGCTAAAAGAGCACTATGGGTTGTCTGATTATATACTTACGCATAGTTCCTATATCGGAAGCCCCGAGTCTATTGAACTGACTTCCCGGGGTTGTGTGGAGCAGGTATACACCGTCCGCTATGCACCTGCCCAGGACACGCCCCTGTTGCACCTGGAGTTTTCATTGAAGTATGATGATATTAATCTGGATTTTCTAAGCGCAGTTTTTGAAAAATTGCCGATGGCGGATTTGATTGCTTATATCGAATCTTCTCCGTCAGGAAGGTATACAAGGCGTATCGGTTATTTATATGAATTTTTAACTGGCAGGCAGCTTGTTATTGCTACTCCGATCGCAGGAAACTATGTCGAGCTGTTGGATCCGGAAAAGTATATTACCGGAAATACCATTAAAAATACACGTTGGCATATTAATGACAATTTATTAGGCTCACGGTCCTTTTGCCCGATGGTCAGGAAAACGCGCACATTAGTTGAATTATTAAACCAGAGCATTCCCGGCCAGATAGAACAATTAAAACGCAGCATTTCCGAGGCTACCTTCCGCAGAGCTGTTAATTACCTTTATAATAAAGAAACCCGTTCTTCTTATGAAATTGAGCGGGAGAGCCCATCTCCCGACAGAATAGAGAAGTTCATCGGTTTATTGGCAACTGCTGGTACCGAACCTGACAATCGCCTTCTTGAAGAACACCGGCTTGTTCAGTTACAGAATTCAATTGTAGACAGCCGTTTTGCCGACAGTACATTCCGAAATTTTCAGAACTATATCGGCCAGTCATTGCCCCACAACCAGCAACTGGTTCATTATGTATGTCCGCCACCTTCATTTGTTTATTCACTGATGAATGGACTTGGAGATACCGCAACGAAAACATCGGGTATTTACCCAGAGGTCAGGGCCGCCATAATCGCTTTTGGATTTGTATTTATACATCCTTTTGAAGACGGCAATGGACGACTGCATCGTTTCCTGATCCATGATATCCTGGTACATGACGGCGCAGTTCCGCAGGGCCTTATTATTCCGGTGTCTGCACACATGCTGAGCAATATGCGTGAATATGACGGTGTACTTGAGAAATATTCAAAGCCACTTATGCAGCGCATCCGGTATGACATGAATGATCTGTGTGAACTGCTGGTAACAAATGAAGAAAAAGTAGAAAACTATTTTCGCTACCCGGATCTCACAGACCAGTGCATCTACCTGGCGCAAACGATACACGCTACATTGGAACATGATATGCCAGATGAACTACAGTTCATACAACGGTATGATGAAGCAAAACGGGTATTACAAAACGTTGTTGATATGCCGGATAAAGATTTGAATTTAATGATCACATTTTTACATCAGAATAATGGCATCTTCCCAAAAAGGCGGCGGGAACGTTTTGCGAAATTAAGTGATGAAGAAATTGATCACATGCAGAAAAAATTCAGGGAGGTATTTGAGCTGAATGATGCCGATAAATAGTTGCGGATTAGAAAAAATCAAAATATGGCGTTGTTGGTGTTATGAATGGAACAGCGTACATCATTATTCTTGCGGGCGAATTGTGTTTTTATGGTAATGCAAACGCCATGATGGAACCCGCTGGATTTTCTTTTGTGCCACCAACAGACAATGCGATATACTGTTTACCATTTGCATAGAAAGAACATACATTGGCGTTGTTGGCTGCGGGTAGTTCGGTTTCCCAAACCATTTTGCCGGTACGCTTGTCAAATGCCCATAATTTTTTGTCTTCAGCACCACTGATAAAAACCAATCCGCCTGCTGTTACCATCGGCCCCGATCTTCCGAGCAAACCTGTAATGGGCCCTCCCTCTTCCTGCAATTTTGTGTCATTTCCTAAGGGAATCTGCCATTCGTATTCACCTGTGGAAAGGTTCAGGGCATTTAAAGTTCCCCAAGGGCCTTTCATCGCAGGATTTCCACCGGGGCCGGACCATGTTCGGTAGCCTGTAATATTACCATATCGCACAACATTGGTGTCTTCTGTTTTTGCTTCTGCCGCCTGCCTTACCTGTTCGCCTTTTTTGTCATATAAAAACGCTACTATGGCTTGTTCCTCGTCTGCGGTCAGCACACCTTTATAGCCTGGCATGGATCCTCCGCCCATTCTTATTTTTTCCAACGCTTCCTTTTCTCCCATTTTGTCTTTAATGGTTACCAATCCGGGGAAAGTGGGGGGAACACCCTTTTTCTCTGCACCATGGCACGCCGAGCAATGCCGCAAATAAGTTACCCGGCCGGTTTCAAAAACCGAGTTATCGCGGGCTGCAAAATGTTTGTCGAGATCTGCAATGGTTATAATTTCGGGTAAATTGTTTCCCCTGATGTAGAGATGGGTAGTGACAGGATCATAAGCGGCTCCGCCCCAATTGGCTCCGCCTCTTGTAGCCGGGAGCGACAGTGTTCCTTTTAAATCGGGTGGTGTAAATAACCCTTCATATCGTACCGACCGGAATTGTTCCAGGATGGCTTTGTGGTCTTCATCTGAATAATGATTCAGATCATCTTCAGTCATGAATTGTTTCACAAAGGGCTTCGGTTTTACAGAAAATGGCTGGGTTGGCCATGCCTCTTCACGAGGCATATTCGAAGCAGGCACTTTTCGTTCTTCCACAGGGTAAATGGGTTCTCCCGTATCACGATCAAGCAAAAAAACGAAACCCTGTTTGGTGACCTGGGCTACTGCATCCACCTGTTTTCCGTCCTTTTTAATGGTCACCAAATTAGGCGGAGCAGGTAAGTCGTAATCCCACAGGTCATGATGCACCGTTTGAAAATGCCATTTGTATTGACCGGTAGCGGCCTCCAGGGCCAATACACAGTTGCCGAAAAGATTTTCACCCTTTCTGTCGCTGCCATAGTAGTCGTAGGAGGGAGACCCGAGTGCCAGAAAAACCATACCTCTCTTTTCGTCAATGCTCAAACCTGCCCAGCAATTAACCCCACCTGCATATTTGTAAGCATCAGGCGGCCAGGTTTCGTATCCGATTTCACCAGGATGTGGAATCGTATGAAAAGTCCATTCCTGTTTGCCGGTCTTGCAATTGTATGCTCTGATATATCCGGGAGGCGCTCCATACGAGTCGGGGGTTCTCGCCCCGATAATGATTAAATTCTTGAATATTCTTCCGGGCGTTGATAGTGTAACTGAAATTTTTGCCGGGTCGTCTCTCATTCCTTCATTAAGGGTTACCTTGCCATTATTGCCAAACGAACGGATGATCCCTCCTGTCTTTGCATCAATAGCCATCAAATAATTACCTGAAGAATATAGAATTCGTTTATCGTCTCCGCTTTCCCAATAGGTAACCCCTCTGCTGGCTGCACTGGGCACGCCTTCGTCTAAGGTCTTACAGTGCCAGATTTCTTTACCGGTAGCTGCATCAATAGCATACACCGTCTGCTTACCGGAATTTGCGTACATCACGCCATCTACTATTATTGGATTACTTTGGCTCGACACAGGCTGTTCGCCCTGGTCTAGATCCTTCATTTGGAAAGTCCATGCATTTTCCAATTGACTTACGTTAGAAAGATCAATCTCATCCAGCGGAGAGTAGCTGGAACTGGATTCATCGCCCTTGTAAAAAGACCAGGTTCGATTTAGGTTAATTGAATCGGCATTTGATTTACAGCCGGCCATTAAACCTGATAGTAAAACAAGCAATGCAACGACAATGCCTTTGTTCAATTGATACTTAATCATATTTCAGTCTTAAATAAATAGTAAAACTATTGTATATTTTTTGGCTATTACCTTCATATATGAAACGCTGTTTTGATTCCCGGTAACTGTCTTAATAATGCAAAATTCCCGGTAATTATTCGCCTGCACTTATACTCATTACAGTATTACTTACCAATATTACCGATTGAGCGATCAGACCCTAAAAGCTATCATTGAATCAGTAAATTTGTGTCATACTTTTACAATATTATACAATGGGCGATATTGTCAATTTTAACAGCATCAGGGAATACAATGCCTTCAATAACCAGGAAACCTTGCATCCGTTGGTAAATGTGGTACACCTGGACAAAGCCGAGCCGAGAAAACACAGGCGCCTGCGTTATGAATTTTACACCATTTTTCTGAAACAGATACATTGCGGCGACCTGCGTTACGGGTTGAACCATTACGACTATGAGGAAGGCACTTTGATTTTCCTTGCTCCCGGTCAGGTAATTGGTGAAAGCAGGGAGGAGTATTATCAGCCTCAAGGTATCGCGTTGGTGTTTCACCCCGATCTATTATTGGGTACTTCGCTTGGAAAAAATATGGATAACTACCGCTTTTTCTCCTATGCAGTAAACGAAGCCCTGCACTTATCGGAGCAGGAGAGGAAAATCATATCGGATTGCCTGACTAAAATTGAGTATGAATTACAACGTGCTATTGATAAACACAGCAAACAACTAATCGTATCTAATATTGAATTGTTTTTAAATTACTGTACCAGGTTTTATGACCGTCAGTTTATCACAAGAGACAATGTGAACAAGGGGATCTTAGAACGGTTTGAAGATTTGCTGAATGAGTACTTTTCATCCGGAAAGCCTCTTAACATCGGTTTGCCCACTGTAGCTTATTGTGCCGGGGCGTTGAATTTGTCTGCTAATTATTTCGGGGACTTGATCAAGAAAGAAACAAGTGTATCTGCCCAGGAATACATTCAGTCAAAAGTAATCAACATAGCCAAAAGTAGAATTTTTGACGGTAGTAAATCCATCAGTGAAATTGCTTATGATTTAGGCTTTAAATACCCTGCACATTTCACCCGCTTTTTTAAACAGAAAACAGGTGTAACGCCTAATGAATACAGGTCATTAAATTAGCCATATTCAATTTAATGTTGACTCCTCCTTTACTCCTCCACCCTGATTTTCTTCGTCACGGCCTGTTGCTGCTTGTTCCAGATCACCAGGTTGTAAATGCCTTTGCTGATACCGCTGATGTTTAGGGTGTTGCGGCCATTGTAGAGCGTCAGCTTTTTGATGATTTGTCCCTGCGCATTGTAAAGCGCGCCGTCATTGATGCCCTGGAAGCCTTTCAGCTCGATATTCACTACGCTAACGGCTGGATTGGGATATACGTCGACGGCAGCAAACTGGCAACCCGGCGCATAGAGGCGTATGCTGTTGCTGGTATGCATAGCCTGGTCGTATGCGGCTGTTTTAATGCGCCAGTAACTGAGGCTTTCCTCGGCAGGCGTCTGGTAGCTGTATGTACGCTGTCCCGCTACTGCTTCCACAACAGCCACCTCCTGGTAGTCGTAACCGTTTTTACTGGCTTCGACCGAGAAGCTCCTGGCGCTGCTTCCCTTGCCGATGGTCCACCGGAGGGTGGCACGGCAATTGGCCACGGCGCCGGTGAAGTCTTCGAGATACACCGGCAGCAGGCTATAGCTGGTGGCGCTGCTGCTGTCGCAAACGCATTGCGCAACGGCAGCGGTGGGACGTACCACGGCCCTTATCTGGTCGAGGGTGCCGCAGCCGGCGGGAATAGTGATATTCATCGTGGCCGTGCTGCTGCCGTTGGCTGCGATGCTGTTGGGGAAGGGCAGCGTCGCAAAGGGGGTTGCATTGTTTCCGCAGAAGAATTCAACCGTGGTGCCGGCGGGTTCGGGCGTAGCGCCATCATTGGCCAGCGTCACTTCGGCAATGGTTGGATAGGGTTGCCCCGGCGTGGGGTTCGATGGCGCTGAACGCACACTCGTGATCCGGACCCTCGCCTTGGTAACGGTGATGCTGAACACGTCGTTTCCCATAATGGTTTGCCCGGCGGCAACGCAGGTATAAGCGGGCGAACTGCAGGTATAAGGCGAGCTGGTCCTGATATATTCGGTCGAAAGCTGGAAGCTGCCGCAGCCGTTGAGCATTTTCTTCGGAACCACCTGGTATTGATAGTTCATGGCCGTGCCTGAACTGATCCCGGCAGGTACTACCAGCTTGAGAATGGTTTCACCCGATGGCGTGAGTACGGGACTGTTGCTGCTCATTATCAGCACTGGTGAGCTAACGCCTGCGAAGCTGCCGGCAACATATTCCAGTCCGTTGGGAATGGTTATTTTGATGGTATCGCCCGTGGCCGTGCTGGTAGCGAGCGTGGATGCGCGGCCGGTGACGGTAAAATTATTGCAACGTTGCGCAGGCGCCGTGCTCGACATGAGGAAACTGGCTGAGCCTGGCACCGCAGCATTGGTGATGGTGATCGAGTTGGTGCGAACGCTGTTGTTGTAGCCGAGGTTGGCAGGAATCGGATCGCCGCACGGGCGTTCGGCCTGCTGTTGTGCCAGGAAACGGCTGTTGTTCACAAAACCACAGGTGGTGTTGTAGGTCAGCCGCAACTTGGCTTTCCGGTTATCGGCCCCGGGATTGTTAATAACGCCCGGTAATCCCCGGGTGCCCCACATCGCCTGTACTGCAGGGTGGTCTTCAATCCGGTATGTGTAGACGTCGCCGACAATAACGGGCGTTACCGAATACCACATTCCGCTTCCCCACGGATACTGTATTTGTGCCGACGTAATGTTTACACCCGGCGGCGGCGTAACCAGGAAGCGGGGGTTGTCGGCAAAGCCGCCGGCAGCGCTGTTGATGGAAAATTCCACATAATCGGTCGCGCAGAAATCAAGCGAAGGCGTTTGCGGTTGTTTATCGACCGTAAGCTGTATCTGGCTGGGATAGTTGTCGATTTTAAGCCAAACCGTTTTCGTGCAATTCTGCGGCGAATAGGCCGTGGGATAGCCAGTACAGCCCCATCCGAAATTGATGGCCATGCTGTCGGCGCCGCAAACGGTGGTGCGCGCCTGTATGGTGAAATTCCTGTTGGCGCTGGTGGCCAGTGTACTTAACCGGTAAAAGCCGTTGGCATCGGGGGTAATAGTGGTGTTGCCTTCTTTTACCACGATATTGGTGAAGCCGTTCGTGGGACTTATATAAAAATAGCTGTTGTTGGCGGCGATCTGGTTGCTTTGGTTCTGCAGCACCACATTCCAGGTGCCGCTGCCGTCGGCGCTGATCACGGTGCTGCCGCCGCTGATCACGGGAATCGGTGCCGTATATATCCAGCCATTGGAATAACCGCTGCCGGCAGTGGGCATTTTGTGATAGGCCGGTGTGTTCAGGTTGTTGCCGATATTGCTTGTCCACAGGTTGTTGGGATAAACGCCGTTGGCGGCATCACAGGTAGGGTCAACCGAAAAGTAGAACCGGATGTCTTCCTGTTCATCGGCGGGTATGATGGTGCCGCCGTTAACAGTGTACACTTTACTGATATTGGCAACGACCAGGATATTGCCGGTTTGCGTAACCACAACACCCGCCGCCGCTGCGGTGATACTGGGGGTCGTATAGGCATTGCTGCTGATGTTATACCGCGTTGCGTTGAAGTAGCCGCTGCCTGCGCGGTAGGTGAAGCCCGGCGGCAGGGTGATCTTCATGGTATCGAGCAATCCGAAATTGCGCAGCTCGTAGGGGAAGATGTTGGGGCCTTCCTGCGACCGGGTATATTGCCTGAAATTGGCAGACAGGCTATTGGTGCAGCCGTTGATGACCTGGGTGGGCGGTATATAGAGGCTGAACAGGATGCCGCTGATCTCGTTGTAATCGTTGTAGTGGTCGCAGGTATAGGTTTGCCCATTCAGCGGCGCCGTTTGGTTGACGGTTTTTTGTACGTAGGTACTATACACCTCATTTTTGGTAACAATGGTGGTGGGGCTCGACGAATTGGTGCCGTTATACCGGTACGCGTTGTAATAATTGACGGTATAATTGGCTATTACCACGATGCTGTCGTTCGTGGCAAAGTTGCCGCCACGGCAGCCTGCATCGATCTGGTAATGCGCATAGCGGCCGCCGGTACCGGTTATGGTCGGCGTTACAGAACAGATAATGGGAGTGGCTGCGGGATTGCTGTTGGGGTAGATCAGCACCCGGGCATTCGGCAGGGCATTGAGTGTGGCGACTGCCTGGGTGCCTGCATTGGCGCCCAGGTCGAAATCCACATACACATATTTGAAGGGCTGGCCCACATTCGGATCGGTGGGTTCTGTATTGGGGAATAGCTTGATCTGCCATATCCCCTGCAGGGTATCGCCGTTTACACTATGATGGTCACTTATTTTCGAGAGGTCGATCGATCCGCCGGCATCGGCGATATGGTCGTTGTCGTTGTCGGGAAGACCGTATGAAATTCTTTTCAGCACAAACTGCTGCGGCGTGGCGCCGCCGCGCGGGCAGGGAGAGGGGCAGTGCAGGTTGGTCGATACATTTTTACAGGCCATCCTGAATACCGGCGCGCAGGGAGCATACTGGTCCATCAGCGATACCGATATGGTTTTGGTGCCGCCGGTACCGCAGGCAGCAATGAGCGGCACGGTTATGCGTGAATTGTCGAAGACCTGGTTCTGGAAAAGCGGACCGATAAGGATGGTATCGTGGCTGGCATTGAAAGCCATGGGGAAAGGAATGCCTTTTATGGTCACAGCCGATGCATTCGGCGCGATGCCCGTGCTGCCAACCGCAATGGCGATATAGGTTTGCCCGGAAAGGTCGAGTTTGTTGACGGTTCTGAGCAGGTTCGCGTTTATCGTCAGATCGAACGGTTCATTGCCGCTGATATCGGAAGGCATCTCCAGGGTGCTGCGCAGGTAGGCATACGACCGGTTGAAAAAGTTCTTATAGCTTTCGTTGTAGTTCGCCGTGCGGCAGGAGTTCTGGTATTCCAGCGCACCGTTGATACTGACGAACGAAATGCCTTCGATGCCACAGGTGGCAAACGACGGGCACGAAAAGTTTTGCGCTTTGTAGTAAACATCCACTGTCAGGTAAGCGCCCGCGGGCACGATGACCGTATTGGAGCCGAATCCTTTTACTTCCATTGGCGTGAGCGAGCTGGCGCAGCCGGCGTCATAGAAAGTTCTGAGCGGGTAGGTGTTCGTGATCACCTGGAAGTTGCGGATCACGCCGATCGAATCGCCGGCGGCATTTCTTACCGTCCACGGCCGCGACGTATCGGGATAGGTATATGATTCATGCGAAGCGGGAACCGCGCCCCTCGCATAGAGTACGATCTCGGTGGCAGGTCCCGCGCCACTATTGGTAATACGCAACTGCTGCAGCAGGCTTTCACCCCTGAAACAATAGTTGTGGTTCGGATTGGGCAGGGTAGTGGTCAGCAGCGGAAGCCGGTTGTTCATGGTGAGGTTGGCAGTGGCCGTAACCCGCTGGCAACTGTTGCCGTCGTGGTCGTACCAGGCAGCGCCATAGCGCGTATTGACATCGCATTTGAGAATGGTGAAGGTTTCGGCAAAACTGATGGCCGACCCGGTATTGCAAAGCTGCTTGTTGGCGCCCAGTGCCGTGCCGCTGACCTGGAAATACAGGCTGTCACCGTTCGTGTAAGCCGGCGTGAGCACTTCGGCGCCTACTTTCAGGCTAACGAACTGAACACTCGATGCGGGGTACACCAGCCAAAGCCCGAGGGTGTCGACGCAACCCAGTCCGCCGTTGGTAATGGTAAAATTGCGGGTGTAGGTATTACCCACATCGGTATTTACCATTGAAGGCGGCGGCACCAGGGTGAGCGTAGGCGCCAGCAGGTTGTAATTGTTGTTATTGGCATCGTCGTCGACCGCATTGCACGAGCCGCTGCTGCTAACGGTCACATTGTCTTTGGTGGAAGAAGCGGTTCCGCAGTTTGCCCTTCGTTTGATGGTGAACGTGATAAACTGGCCGTTGTCTGTGTTACCGACCAGGAATTCGGGGTTCTGCAGGTCGGTGATATCAGATTCGGCGATGGATAATGAAGGCGAGCCTGCGATGGCAGTGACCGATCCCGGGATGTATTCGATAACACCCGGCGTATTGATGGCGCCGAGATTTATTTTTACGCGAACATCGGAGCAGGCAGGAAAATCGATCCTTACGGTAAGCAGCGAACTATCGAGGCCGCGCGAAATGGATTGCGCCGGCACCGGGTAGCTGATTACCTGCGAAATGGCCGTCAGCCGGCAGGCGATGGCCAGTATAAAAAACAAAAAATATTGTAGGTAACCACGGTGCTGCATGGGATATAGGGGGGCTTATCAACAGGAATGGCTGTTTCTTCGCCTCAACGAACGCCCTTCGGCCTTTCTTTATTATAATAAACCACTATTTGACTGTTATTTTACCCATAAACAACAGTAGAAAAGGATTTTTATTTTTAAGGAAAGCATTTTGCCCTTACCTTTGCACTCCACATCGCGAAGTAGAGCAGCGGTAGCTCGTCGGGCTCATAACCCGAAGGTCGGAGGTTCGATCCCTCCCTTCGCAACCAAGAAGCCTACCTGGTAGGCTTTTATTTTTTTGCGGCAGTACCTGCGCAACTGATTACCTCCAGTTCCCGGCCCACCGGTGTTCAAGTTCTGCCCAGTTTTTTGCTATGAAAGCAGGATTTGTAAACATATTTGGCAAGCCGAACGCGGGGAAAAGCACCCTGCTGAATGCCCTTATGGGCGAGAAACTGGCGATTGTTTCGCCCAAGGTGCAGACCACCCGTCACCGCATCAAAGGCATACTGACCGAGCCGGGCTACCAGGTCATCTTCTCCGATACGCCAGGCATTATCGAACCCAAATACAAGCTGCACGAGAAAATGATGCAGGCGGTTAAATCGGCGCTCGAAGACGCCGACCTGGCTTTGCTGCTGGTAGATGTGTTCGATAACTGGGAAGAAAGCAATGCCATTTTTTCATCGCTGCGGCTGAAAGTGCCGGCCCTGCTGGTGCTGAACAAGATCGATGGCGCCGGGGCCGCCAGGCTGGAAGAAGCGAAAGCCTATTTCGCCACACAGCCTTATGTACAGGAAATCATTCCGGTATCTGCCCTGACGGGCGAAGGCATGGATGGCCTGCTGCCGGCCATCCTTGCCCGGATGCCCGAGGGTGAGCCTTTCTTCGATGAAGAGAACCTGACCGATCTGCCCACCCGCTTTTTTGTGGGTGAGCTGATCCGGGAGCAGATATACCGGCTGTACCAGGATGAGATTCCTTATCACGCCGCCGTGCTGGTGCAGGCTTTCCAGGAAAAGACCACCCTGGTGAAGATACAGGCCGATATCATCGTGCAGCGTGATACGCAAAAGGGCATTGTGCTGGGAGAGAAAGGAAAGATGATCCGCGAGCTGGGCACCCGCTCGCGCGAGCAGATCGAGAAATTCCTGCAGCAGAAAGTATTCCTGGAGCTGTTCGTTAAGGTGCGTCCCAAGTGGCGCGACAACGAACTGTACCTGCGTGAATACGGCTACCAGTAGCCCGTAAAATTTTATTGTTGACTTTTGATTTATAAAAGATGCCCGGATATACAGTTGCCATCGTTGGCCGCCCCAATGTGGGAAAAAGCACATTTTTCAACCGGTTGCTCGAACAGCGCAAAGCGATCGTCGACGACCAGAGCGGTGTAACCCGCGACCGCCAGTACGGCGTGGCCGAATGGACCGGCAAAACATTCAATGTAATAGATACCGGCGGCTTTGTAGACCGCAGCCACGATGTTTTTGAAAAAGAGATCAGGAAGCAGGTGCTGATTGCCCTTGAAGAAGCAGATGCACTGATCTTTATGACAGATACCTCAACGGGTATCACCGACCTCGACGAAGCGATGGCCGACCTGCTGCGCCGCTCCACCAAGCCCGTTTACCTGGCAGTGAACAAGGTAGACAACCCGCAGCGCATGCTTGAAGCGGCAGAGTTCTATTCGCTTGGTTTTGAAAACGTGTTTTATTTGTCGGCCGCCAGCGGCAGCGGTACCGGCGAGCTGCTCGATGCCGTGGTAGCGGCGATACCCGAAGACCGGCAGGCGGGAGACGACAACGACGACGTTCCCAAATTTGCCATCATTGGCCAGCCGAACGTGGGCAAGTCGTCGTTGCTGAACGCGCTGGTAGGGCAGGAGCGCACCATCGTGAGCGATGTGGCGGGCACCACGCGCGACACCATCCATACCCATTACAATCTTTTCCAGAAAGAATTCATCCTGATCGATACGGCTGGCATCAGGCGCAAGCAGAAGGTGCACGAAGACCTCGAGTTTTATTCGGTGATCCGCGCCATAAAGGCGATGGACGAAGCCGATGTCTGCTTCCTGCTGCTGGATGCGGAAAAAGGGATCACCGCGCAGGACCTGAGCATTTTCAGCCTGGCCGCCCGCAAGGGAAAGGGAATAGTAGTACTCGTGAATAAATGGGACCTGGTGGCCAATAAAGCCACCAATACGGCCCGGGATTATGAAAAGCAATTGAAAGAACGGCTGGCGCCCTTTACCGATGTGCCCGTGCTGTTTATTTCGGCAAAAGAAAAAACGAGGATATACCAGGCCATGGAAAAAGGCCTGCAGGTAGTGGAGAACAGGAAGCGGAAAATACCCACTTCGCAACTCAATGAGGTCATGCTGAAGGCCATTGCAGCCTACCATCCGCCGGTGGTAAGGGGCAACCCGGTCAGCATTAAATATGTTACCCAGTTGCCGACCGTGGTGCCTTCTTTCGCTTTCTTCTGCAATTACCCCGACGACGTTAAGACACCTTACAGGAACTACCTGGAAAACAAGCTGCGGGAGTCGTTCGATTTCAGCGGGGTGCCGGTTCGGGTATTCTTCCGGAAGAAATAACGCATAACAGGGTTATTTTTACAGGGCTGCTACTGATTGGAGCAACGAGAAAGGAAATGCTTTTTGGCTTTCCGAACAATTCGATAAAAACGCTGTTTTAGAACCGAATTTTCAGTTCACATCTTTCTATCTATATGAGATATAGCTTTTGGTTTTTGTTCCTCTTGGCGGGAGCCAGGCAGGCTGTATGCCAGGCGCCTTCCGATTCAACGCTGGTGGCACCCGACCTGCAGCAATGCATCCAGTATGCCCTTCGTCACCAGCCTGCTGTTCAGCAGGCGGTGATCGATGAGCAACTGGCCGAAACAACGATCCGCACCCGGCTGGCCGACTGGTATCCCCAGTTGAACCTGAATTACCTGGCGCAGCATAATTTCCAGGTACAGACCAGCGTAATAGGCGGAAACCCCGTTCGGCTCGGCGTGGCCAATACTTCTTCGGTACAATTCGGCCTTACGCAGCAGGTGTTCAACCGCGATGTGCTGCTGGCTGCCCGTACGAAGAACGACTACCGCCTGCAGGCAAGGCAGAATACAAGCGCCAACAAAATAGCAGTAGCGGCCGATGTGTCGAAGGCATTTTATGATATTGTGGCAACGCGGCAGCAAATCAGGGTCAACGAAGAGAACCTGACCCGTATCAACCGGAGCCTGCAGGATGCCTATAACCAGTACAAGGCCGGTATTACCGATAAAACCGACTACAAACGCGCCACTATTACGCAAAACAATACGAAGGCCAGCTTGCAGTCGGCCTATGTTGCGTTGAAAGCAAAGGAAGAATACCTGAAGTACCTGATGGGGTACCCGGCCGACCGGCCCCTGCAGATCGCTTACGACAGCCTGCAGATGGAACGGGAGCTGAACCAGGATACCCTGCTGGCTGCCCGTGTGCAGGATCGCATCGAGTACAAGCAGTTGGAAACGCAGCAACGCCTGCTGGAAGCGAACCTGAAATACGAACGCTGGGGATACCTGCCTTCGCTGTCGCTCAACGGCAATTACAACATGATGTTCCTGAACGAGGACCTGGGGAAATTGTACAATACCAATTACCCGAACTCGTATGCCGGTCTTACGCTTGGCCTGCCGCTTTTCCAGGGTGGAAAAAGAAAGGCGCGTATTGAAGCGGCGACCTGGCAACTGAAAAGAATAGAGCTGGACAAGATCAGTTTCGCCAATGCCGTCAATGCCGAATACAACCAGGCGATGGCCGCTTATAAGAGCAGCTATGCCAATTACCTGGCATTGAAAGAAAACCTCGACCTGGCGCGGGAGGTGTACGATGTGATCAACCTGCAATACCGGTCGGGTGTAAAGACCTATCTTGAAGTTATTGTTGCCGAAACCGATCTGCGGTCGGCGCAGATCAATTATTATAATTCCCTGAACCAGGTGCTGTCGGCCAAGATCGACGTACAGAAAAGCCTGGGTCAAATCAACTACTAACCAGAAAACGTGAACCAGATGTTGCATAAAGTGTATGTTGCCGGCTTTTTTTGCGGCCTGCTTATGATGTCATCCTGCGGTAACAAGCAGCAGCAGGTATCCCAGGGCCCTCCGCCGGCCGTTCCGGTAACGCTGACCGAAGTCGCCGCTGCGAAAACGACCTATTATGATGAATACCCCGGTGTGCTGGTGCCGCTCCATCAAACCGAGATACGCGCCCAGGTAACGGGGTATGTCACCGGTATTTATTTTAAAGACGGTGACAAGGTGAAGAAAGGCCAGCGCCTGTACAGCATCGATGCACAGGCGTATGATGCCAATTACCAGAATGCGATCGCCAATATGCAGGTGCAGGAGACCAACCTGCTGAAGGCGCAGAAAGATGCCGACCGGTATAATGAACTGGATAAGCAGGATGCCATCGCCAAACAGCAGGTCGACTACGCCAATGCCGCGCTCGAAGCAGCCAAAAAGCAGGTGGATGCAGCCAAGGCCAATGTGCGTGCCGTACAGGCGAATGTGCGGTTCGCCACCATTACGGCGCCCTTCAGCGGCACTATCGGTATTTCACAAGTGCGGATGGGTACATCGGTAGTGGCAGGCACTACTGTATTGAATACGGTGTCGACCGATGATCCGATGGCGGTCGACTTTACGGTTGACCAGAAAGACATCTATCGTTTCACGTCGCTGCAGCAGCAGAAGAAACCGGCCAGGGATTCTTTGTTCACCCTTGGGTTCGGCGATATGGTCTATCCTTATGCGGGCACCATCGCGCTGGTAGACCGCGCCGTAGATCCGCAAACAGGCACCATCAAAACCAGGCTCAGCTTTCCGAATCCGAAAGGTTTGCTCAAAGGCGGCATGAATGCCACTGTTCGGGTAAAGGCCGACGGCGGTGTGACTGCGCTGGCCATTCCCTATAAATCGGTGGTAGAGCAATTGGGCGAGTTCTATGTATATGTGGCGGGCGACAGCAGCAAGGTGTACCAGCGCAAAGTAAAGCTGGGCAAGCAGATCGACTCTGCCATTATCGTAAAAGACGGATTGGCTGCGGGCGAAAAAATTGTGGTGCAGGGCGTACAGAACCTGCGCGAAGGATCGGTGATCAATGCAGCACCGAATAAATAAAACAACATGATTGCAGATACTTTTATAAAGCGGCCTGTCACCGCCATCGTGGTGTCTATCGTGCTGGTGCTGGTAGGGCTTATCGCGATGATGACCCTGCCGGTGGCGCAGTACCCCGATATTACGCCGCCCACTGTTTCCATTGCCGGTAATTTCACCGGCGCCGATGCGCAAACGGTGGAACAAACCACCACTACGGCCATCGAAGCCCAGGTGAACGGTACGCCGGGAATGACCTATATGACCAGCAACAGCACCAGCAGCGGGCAGAGCAGCATTACCGTCAATTTCGCGGTGGGCACCAATATCGATATTGCCACGCTCGACGTGCAGAACCGGGTCAGTGTGGCACAACCTACGCTGCCCGATGCCGTAAAGCGGCTGGGCCTTACCGTTAGAAAGCGCAACCCCAGCATCATGATGGTGCTGGCCCTGATATCGCCCAACGGCACCCACGACGCCACTTTCCTGGGCAACTACGCGAACATTTACCTGAAAGACGCGCTGCTGCGTGTGAAGGGGGTGGGTGATATCTTCACCCGCGCCGACGATTTCAGCATGCGTGTATGGCTCGATCCCCGCAAAATGGCCGCCCTGGGCATTACCACGGCTGAGATCAACGCCGCGCTGGCCGAACAGAACCTGCAGGTGGCTGCGGGCACCGTGGGCGGCAATCCCCAGCCGGGAACACAGACCTATGAATTCAGCGTGCTGACCAACAGCCGCCTGAATACCGTTGATCAGTTTGAGAACATTGTGGTACGAACCCGGCCTGCCGACAACAGCGTGGTATACCTGCGCGACGTTGCCAAAATAGACCTCGGTAAATTTGATTACAGCATCAACGCATCTGCCAATGGCCACCCCGCCGCCTTTGTGCTGATCTACCAGGCCCCGGGCGCCAATGCCCTCGACACTTACAAGGGCGTTAACGCCGCGCTGGAAACGCTCAAAAAGAATTTCCCGAAAGATGTAGATTACCTGGTGCCGTCGGAAACCGCTACCGTGGTGCAGGTATCCATCAACGAAGTGATGAATACGCTGGTGGAAGCATTGATCCTGGTGATCCTGGTGGTATTCCTTTTTCTCCAGAACTGGCGGGCTACCCTGATCCCGATCCTGGCCATTCCCGTATCACTGATAGCCACCTTCATCTTCTTCATTCCTTTCGGCTTTACGATCAATACCCTGACCCTGTTTGCCTTCGTGCTGGCCATCGGTATCGTGGTCGACGATGCCATTGTGGTGGTGGAAGCGGTGCAGCATTATATCGATCATGAAAAGATATCGCCCAGGGAAGCCACGCAGAAAGCGATGCGCGACATATCGGGACCGGTTATCGCCATTGCACTCATCCTGGCGGCCGTATTTGTGCCGGTCAGCTTTGTGCCGGGCATCGTAGGCCGCCTTTACCAGCAGTTCGCCATTACGATCGCCGTATCGGTGGTGATATCGGCTTTCGTGGCTTTGTCGCTGACGCCGGCCCTGTGTATTCTGTTGCTGAAACCTTCCAAAGAAGAAGGGGCAAAAAAGAACATGCTCGAAAAGTTCTTCGACGCGTTCAACCGTTGGTTCGGCCGCCTTTCCCGTTCGTACACGCGCGGCGTGGCGAAATGGATAAAAGGAACGCCCTATGTGATCGTGATGATGGTTTGTGTATTCGTGGGACTGTTCTTTTTATTCAAGAACAAGCCCACCGGCTTTATTCCCACCGAAGACGAGGGCCGCATGTATGTGACTTATGAAATGCAGGAGGGCGCCTCCACCACGCGCAGCGTGGATATGATGAACGATGTGATAGCGAGGCTTCAATCCATCCCGGCCGTGAAGGTGGCGGGCGGCATTGCCGGGTTGAACATTCTCAGCTTCTCGAACAAATCGAACGTAGGCACCATATTCGTAAACCTGAAGCCCTGGGACCAGCGTACCGAAAAGCAGATGCAGTTGCAGGGGGTGATGGACGAGATCCGCCGGCGCACGGCCGATATCAGGGAGGCGCGTATCATGGCGATTGCGCCGCCGGCCATTCCCGGTCTGGGCCAAACAGCCGGCTTCACGTTTGAATTGCAGCAAACCACCAGCACCGACGATATCAAGCAGTTTGAAGCAGTAGGGCAGAAGTTCCTGGGCGCGTTGATGAAACGCCCCGAGATAGGCGCCGCTTTCACCTTTTTCAGCACCCGTACGCCGGCCTACCAGGTAGATGTAGACCGTGTTAAGGTGAAGCAACTGGGCCTGAGCCTGGCGGATGTGTACAGCACCATGTCGACCCTGCTGGGCAGCAGCTACGTGAACGATTTCAACCTGTACGGCCGGAACTTCCGGGTGATGCTGCAGGCCGACAGCAGCTTCCGTTCCGACCTGTCGGAGTTCCAGAATTTTTATGTGCGGAACAGCCAGGGGAATATGATCCCGCTGAGCTCGGTCGTGACCAGTAAAGTGATTGAGAATCCATCGGTCATTTCGCACTACAATATTTATCGATCCATAGAATTCAACGGATCGCCCAAGCCGGGCTATTCGAGCGGCCAGGCCATACAGGCCCTGCGTGAAGTGGCAGAGCAGGTATTGCCTGACGGGTATGGATATGAGTTTTCGGGCATGAGCCGCGAAGAGATTGCAGCGGGCAATGCCACCACCACTATTTTCGCGATCTCCATCGTGTTTGTGTTTCTCTTCCTGGCCGCTTTGTATGAAAGCTGGTCGATCCCCTTCTCTGTATTGTTTGCCGTGCCCATCGGCGCGCTGGGATCGATCATTACGCTGACGTTGCTGCCGAACCTGACGAACAATATCTATGCGCAGATCGGTTTGATTACGCTGATCGGGCTTGCTGCCAAAAACGCGATATTGATCGTCGAGTTTGCCAAGGAAAGGGTTGACCGGGGCATCGATATCCTGCATGCTACCCTGCAGGCGGTGCAACTGCGCCTGCGCCCGATCATCATGACCTCGCTGGCCTTTATTCTTGGGGTGCTGCCCCTGGCCTTCGCCAGCGGCGCAGCAGCCGAAAGCCGTAAAACGATCGGGTGGACTGTATTTGGCGGTATGCTGGCTGCCACCACGCTGGCAATTTTTGTGGTGCCGGTGCTTTTTGTGCTGATTACCCGGCTTTCTTATGGCCGGAAAATCAAGAAGATAGCAGCAAAAGCAGCCGAAGAAAGGCAAACGGATGAAACCATATTCAAAGCCAATAACTAAATAAAACGGGCAATGCATTTGAATATTTAAAATATCTGGTTACCTTCGCGCCGGAAAAACATCCATCAAAACAACAAACAATGAAAAAAGTATTTGCTATTATCGCTATCGTTGGTGCTTTTGCTGCTTGTAACAACGCTGCTGAAACAACTGAAAACGCTGTTGAATCAACCACAGAAGCTGCTGCCGCTACTATCGATTCTGCCGCCGCTGCTGCTACAACTACGATTGATTCTGTTGCCAATAAAGTAGATTCAACCGTTAAAGCCGCTACCGACAGCGTAAAAGCAAAAGTTAACTAGTCTGCATAGACAGGTAATAAAAATATAAGAAGGCCGGCGTACAAGCGCCGGTTTTTTTTATGCCCGCCCGGGCGTATATTGACCTGCAATGATATTTCCTGTTGACACTGAACGGCTCCGGCTCCGGGCGATCGTTACCGGTGACTGGACCTTTATACGTACCCTGCTGAACTCGCCGGGCTGGCTCAGTTTTATCGGCGACAGGAAGGTGCATACAAAGGCCGAGGCGGTGTCTTATATCGAAAAAGGACCGATGGCGAACTACCGGCAGCTCGGGTTTGGAACGGGACTGGTGGAACTGAAGGCGACCGGGCAACCCATCGGCATGTGCGGGTTGCTGCAACGGTCCTTCCTGCCCGTGCCCGATATCGGTTTCGCCTACCTGGAGGAATATACCGGCAAGGGCTATGGGTACGAAGCCGCACACGGACTGCTGCTGCACCTGGCAGCAACAAAGCGTTTCCATCATATCATGGCTTTTTGCCAGCCCGACAACCAGGCATCGGCAGCCTTATTGCTTAAACTCGGCTTTCAGCCTGAAGAAGATCTTTGGGTGGACGGAGATCCACAGCCCAAAAAACTCTTTTCTTTTTTCTTTTCGTAGGTAAAAGCAGAAACCGTTCTTTCACTCTTTTTTCGCCGCCGTCACCCCGGTAATTTGCAGCCAGCAAAATGCAGGTTATGAAAAATGTGGGATTGGTTGCGATGCTGCTGGCTGTTATGATGAATGGCGTGGCAGCGATACGGTGGACGGGTTATGCGGGGAATAGTTTCTGGAACGAGCCATTGAACTGGGAGCATTCGGTATTACCCGGCACAACCGATGAAGTGATACTCGATAACAGTTATGTAACAGGCAGCTACGAAGTTATGCTGCCCGATTTCGCCGTCACCGTTGGGCGCATCCGCATAGGCGCCGCCGGTGGTGCGGAGATCAGGCTGGTCATTCCTGTTACTAATATGATTGCCGGCGCCACGGGCATGCCTGATGCCAGGGCGCTGGTATTGACTGAAAATGGCTATGCGCTGGAACTGGAACAAGGTGGCGTTTTTATAAACGCATCGGGCGCCGGCAGCGGGTATTCCTGTCGTTTTACAGATTCCATATTGGTTCATGATGGCGGAAAATATATTCACCGAACGCGCACCGGCCATGCCGAATTGGTGGAGCGGTTGAGCCGCCGGCCGGGTACCGAAAAAGGCGTATTCCGCTTTGAGAATACCGACGCGGCTTCGGTTATTTCCCTGAGCGGACGAGTGTTTGGCAGGCTGGAATTGTCGGCGCAATATGCGCCGGGCCAGCAGGTTTCCTATACCGCCGCCGGCACCAGCGATGCCCTGATCAGGTCTGACCTCATCGTGGAAGAAGGAGTGCGCCTGGCTTTCAATTTCAGCGATAAGATCAATGTGCTGGGTCAACTGGTGGCGCGCGGATCAACGCTTAACCTGGCAAGCGCCGCGCGATCGCTTACCCTTGCGGTAGGTGGCGGCTTGCATTGCGAAAACAGCCTGATCGAAGCAGTGAATGAACATGCCGCTACCGGTGTTTTGTTGTTGAATGGTGACAAACCCCAGCCGGTTTTTATCGACCAACAGCTAGGAACGGCTATCCGGCTGGTGCTTGACAATGCGGCGGGTTTCAGTGCCGCCGGTGATATTTCCGTGCAGCACGAGATCCATCTTAAGAACGGTGCATTGCGGATGGATGAGGGAAGCCGATTGTTGCTGGGCCCATCGGCGGCTATAGTGTCTGACAGCCTGAACCCAAACAGTTATGTGGATGGTATTGTCGCGAAAACCAACTGGAACGGCCATCCGCTGCGTTTTCCCGTGGGAAAGAGCCGGCAGCGGTGGCTGTTGCTCACGGGCAGCCATGCCGGTGTTGCTGACGTGGAGGTGGCGTATCATCCGTTGTCGGCAGCAAGCCTTGCCGCGCAACTGGCAGGCAGCATCGACCATGTTTCCGAAAAGGAATACTGGACGATGCGCCTCTCGCAGCCGGTTCCTTTGCAGGCCTCGCTGTCTTTTGAACATGGTGTTAGCGGTACACTGACCGATCTTGCCAGCCTGCGCGTGGCCCATCTTTCGGGCAATACCTGGGCCGATGGCGGCAACCTGGAAATCACCGGTACACTGCTATACGGCGCAGTGACCGGGGCATTCACTATGTCCGGTACAGCATCGGCGCTGGCCCTGGCGGGCAGCCTGCCCGGTGAGAACATCCTTCCCATACACCTCCTGCAGCAGGAGATGATCAGCCGGGGTGGGCGATGGTACTGCCGTTTTCGTGTGCTGGATATTGGTCCCCGCGATCTCGCCTTCCTGGAATGGTCGCTCGATGGCAACCGGTACGAAATAATGCATACGATTCCCCTGCAGGCAAACCAATCGCTCTACGAACAGGAGCTGTTGCCGTTGCGGACCAAAGGCTTTTGCAGGATCGTGCTGACAGATGCGGAAGGGAGCCGTATAACGGGAAAGCCTATGCGCTATGGGGATGCGACCGGTTATGCAGGTGTGGATATATCGCGGCTGGGCGACCAGGCGCTGGTCGTTGCCAGCAATGTTGAAGGGCCTTGTATGGTACAGGTTTTTGACGGCTGCGGCCGGCTGTTATGGACCCGCCGGGTGATCTTGCAGAAAGGCGCCAATCATATTCCCGCTGACCAGCGCAGACATCCACCGGGCGTATATGTGGTGACGATTTCGGACCAGTTTAAATGGCAGGTAAGCCGGCAGCTATTTTTGCGATAGTCGCTGCACTGCGCGGCGATAGCGTTGAAATGCTTTTTCTTCCTGCAGGATGAAGCTGTTGTGTTCCAGTTTGCCGGCTACTTCGTCCATTTCTTCCTTACCGGCATATACCATGGCCCGGAAGGGATTCTGGTAGTCTTTTTGCCGCGATCGGAAGATGTGCTGCGTGATCTCTTTTCTGAACAGGATGCTGTCGGCCAGCAATTGGCTAACGGCTGCCGGGTCGCGGCTGAGGTCAATACCAAAAACGAGCTGGTACAGGGAAACCGCCTGCTGCAACTTGTCATCACCGTATGTCTGGCGCTGGAGCCGGTAAAAATCATGCACATCGTCCCAGCCCGAAATGCTGTTCTTCTTGATGCGGGCCAGCAGGTCGTTGACGCGGGAGGCCATAATGAGCTGCCCGCCGATATTTTCCCAGGGCTGCAGCTTCTTCGGCGATGGCAATTGTTTGGCCAGGCGCACGATCGAGAGTTGCAGTGAATCGGCTTTTGCCAGTATTTCTCTGGCCGCATAATACGCCAATAGCTTCCGGTACCAATGATATCCCCGCGCCGGTTTCAGTACCACTACGGGCCGGTCGCTGTTTTCGGCTGCCGCCAGTGTAACGCAAAGCCGGCCGATGGCTTCGTCATCTGCCAGCAGGAGCTGCTTGCCTTTGTGGCGGCATTGCCGGTCGGTGGCCGGCGCCTCCTGTTGCCGGTACCAGGCTGCGCCGGTGGCCTGTTCCAGCAACTGCATGGCCTCATAGCATTCTGCTGCCGTGTCGGGCGCCAGGTAGTCGTATTCCAGCGACTGTGTGCGGTCGATGCGGTTGTCGCGGTCCACGTATTTCCAGGCGTTGCGCGCCAGCGCATACATGTTATGCTCAAACCAATAGGCGGGCATCACCTGCAGGCGATTGTTGCTGAGATCGTTGCTGACAAGCGAGAAAGGGAGCCGGATGTCGAGCTCGGCGGGATAGTCGCCTTTGGCAAGCATGCAGTAAGAGGCAAAGCGGGAGTTGTGCTTGAGGCTCACACACAGCCCCGGCCAGAAGCCCCGGCCGGCGATCAGCTCCCCGTCGGGGCTGCGTGAATTATGATTGGAGCCGATGGTGGCGCCGGCAGCCATATTGCTCTGCCCCATTACCAGCGAGGCGCATAAGAAAGAGTTGTTGTGGTGTTGCTCATGTGCGGGAAAGATCAGCGAATTCAATACCTCGCAGCAGGAGATAGTGGCATTGTTGCCGAGATAAGAGTTGATGAGCCGGGCGCCGTATTTCAGTTGAGAGTGAGACGCCATGATGAAACGGACCGCTTTAACGCCATAAAATACGCGGCACCCGATATTGATGATGCCGTTCACCAGCTCGCAGCCTTCACCCACCTGTGATTTCGCCATTGCCGTAGAATGAATGGTGAGGTTCTTCAGCTTGTTGGCGCCTTTTATATACGCATCGGTTCCAACGAGCACGTCTTTGATGACACGGGTGTTTTTGATAACGGTGCGGTCGCCGATCATGCCGTAATAACCCCGGTGGCTATCGAACTTCCGCGTGGTAAAAGCAACGAACTGCGCCTGCAGCTTTTTGTCGTGGCGGTTCCTGCTCCAGAGATAGGCGTCGCCCGGCAGCATGCCGTCAAACGGCAACACCTTGCGGCCACCGTTCTCGTTGCATATTTCCAGCCAGATACGCAGTTTTTCTTCCTCTCCTTCTTTGATGATGCCGTTGCCGAATTTGGCATGATTGGTGGTAGCCAGCTCATTGATATTTGCCAGTATCACTTCGTTTCCGATAATATAATGCGCCATGTAGTTGACGTTGTTCACCACTACATTGTCGCCGAAATCACAACTGATGATGGTGCTGTTGTACAGCCCCACAGGCAATTGCAGGTTGCTGTAGGCGAGGCAATAAGGTTCCAGCTTGCCGATGCGTACGAGCCCGTAGAAAGTACAGCTCTTTACCAGTTCGGGGTTAAAGGCGTCAGACACGAGCAGTTTGTTCCAGTCGTCGCTGTGATTGCGGTTCCGGACCAGCACTTCTATTTCATAAGCGGTCAATTGCCGGTAATGGATGCCGCTTTTGTTCTGCCGGTTACGGAGATGGTATTCGTCTTTACCGGCGGGCAAAAAAGAAGCGGGAATAAAATGATATCCCATTTCCTGTACCGGGTTCTTGCTGATCAGGTTCATGGTATTCGGATGAGCGGTGGTTATTTTGCTATTCTACGGTGACGCTTTTGGCCAGGTTGCGCGGCTTGTCGACATCCAGCCCTTTGGCAACACCGATATAGTAAGCCAGCAACTGCAGGGGAATGGTATTGATCAGCGGCGCGATCAGCTCATCTGCATAAGGCACTTTGATGCTGTCTTCGCAGAGCGCGTCGGCCGATGCGTCGCCATCGCTTACCACGGCAATGACCCGCCCCTTCCGGGCCCTGATCTCCTGCATATTGCTCAGCACTTTTTCGTGAAAGGAGTCTTTGGTAGCTACGAAGAGAACCGGCAGCGTATCATCGACCAGGGCAATAGGCCCGTGTTTCATTTCGGCGGCGGGATAACCTTCTGCATGGATATAGGAGATCTCTTTCAGCTTGAGAGCGCCTTCCAGGGCTACGGGGAAATTATAACCCCGGCCGAGGTAGAGCGCATCGGTTACATTCTTGTATTTCTGCGCCAGCAACTCGATGTGCGAATGCTGTTGCAGTGCTATGCCCACTTTTTCCGGCACCTCGTTCAGCTCATTCAGCAAATGCCGGAACCGCGCGGGCGATACACTGCCCCTGTACTCCGCAACTTTCAACGCCATCATGGTTAGTACGGCCAACTGTGCGGTGAATGCCTTGGTGCTGGCAACACCAATCTCCGGGCCCGCGTGCGTATAGGCGCCACCGTGAGATACGCGGGCGATCGACGATCCCACCACGTTCACCACGCCCAGTATGATGGCGCCTTTTTCCCTGGCGCTTTCTATAGCCACCAGGGTGTCGGCGGTTTCACCGCTCTGGCTGATGGCGATGATAATATCCCCCTTGCCCACAACCGGGTTGCGGTACCGGAACTCCGACGCATATTCCACTTCCACTGGTATGCGGGCAAGCTCTTCGAAAATGTATTCGGCGATCAGCCCTGCATGCCAACTGGTGCCGCAGGCCACCATGATGATGCGTTGTGCGTTCTTCAACGATTCGGCGTGCTGCTCAATACCGCTCATGGTAATAGTACCCTTCGCGGCATCGAGGCGGCCGCGCAGGCAATCGAAGATGGTATTGGGCTGCTCGAATATTTCTTTCAGCATGAAATGGTCGTAGCCGCCTTTTTCGATGGCCGCCATTTCCATATCCAGTTGGGTGATGAAGGGAGTGATCTTTTCATTCCCCAGGTTTTTTAGAATGAGCTCATCGGCTTTCACGATGGCCAGCTCATAGTCATTCACATATACCACCTCTTTGGTGTATTCAATAATGGGAGAGGCATCGCTGGCCAGGAAATGTGCACCCTTGGCAATGCCGATCACCAGGGGCGACCCTTTGCGGGCGGCGATCAGGGTATCGGGATGATCCTCGTCGAGCAGCACAATTACATAGGCCCCTACGATCCGGCGCAACGCGATCCGCACTGCTTCTTCGAGATCGCCGCCATTATGAAGGTGAATGTCTTCGATGAAACAGAGCAATACTTCCGTGTCTGTATCGCTCTTGAAGCGGTATCCTTTCTTCACCAGCTCTGCTTTCAGTTGGGCATAGTTCTCGATGATGCCGTTGTGGATCATGGCCAGCTTTCCACCCGGCGACAGGTGCGGATGGGCATTCCGGTCGCACGGTTCGCCGTGGGTGGCCCAGCGGGTATGGCCTATGCCGATGGTTGCCTGCAGGGGTTTGCCGCTAAGCATTTCTTCCAGCCCCGCTACCTTGCCTTGCTTTTTATGCACTTCGAGTCGACCATCGCGAATGAGCGCTACCCCCGCGCTGTCGTATCCCCGGTATTCCAGTCTTTTCAACCCTTTGAGAAGAATAGGGTAGGCGTCTTTTTGTCCAACATACGCTACAATTCCACACATGTGTTTTACTTTATTTTGCGATGGATCGGCCAGGGTTAAGCGGCAATCTAACGATTTTTACGCAATCGTTTGCGTAAGGCGGTAGGAAATGTCGCAACCGACCGTTAAAAATGACTTGTTTACCCCCGCTGTAATTGCCGGCATTGAAATAGTATTGTACTGTTAAAACAACGCATTATGGAACGTTTACAATTCAACACGGAGATCGATGCGCCGGTATCGCTGGTCGAAGAAGCGATGCTGGGTCCATACAGCTACCCGATTTGGACGGCAGCTTTCAATGCCAGCTCGCATTATGAAGGCGGATGGAATAAGGGAGATAATATAAAGTTTGTGGGCATCGGCAAAGAAGGCCGGAAAGAGGGGATGGCCGCCATCATCAAAGAAAGGGTACCAGGTAAGCTGATAGAGATCCAGCACTACGGATTAGTGGATGGCGACGCTATTATTACCGAAGGCAAGGCTGTTGAAGAATGGTCGGGCCTGGAGATATATCGCTTCGATGCCAGGAATGGAAAAACCGGGCTGACGGTTGAAGTAGATGTAAACGATAAATACAAAGACTATTTTAACAAGACCTGGCCGGAAGCCTTGAAGCTGCTGAAAGCATATACGGAGCAAAAGGCATTTCATCGTCCGTACCCCTGCTTCTGGTTTGATGGTGAACAAAAAGCAAAGGAGGCCGCCGACCTGTATTGCTCGCTGTTTACGGGCGCTGTCATGAAAGAGACCACCCCGCTGGTCACCCGTTTCGAGATAGGTGGCTTGCCCGTTATGTTACTCCATGCCGGACCGTTGTTCCGGCCCAATCCCGCTGTTTCCTTGTATGCCATCTTTGAAAAAAAGGAAGAGCTGGATCGCGCCTGGTCTGCTTTTTCGGCCGAAGGGAAAGTGCTGATGCCGTTGCAGCAATACGAGTGGAGCGAATATTATGGCTGGGTGGCCGACCGTTTCGGCGTCAACTGGCAACTTACCCTGGGGAATATAGCGGCGGTGGGCCAGCAGGTGGTTCCGCTGCTCATGTTTTGCGGCGAACAGCAGAACAGGGCCGACGCTGCGATCAATTATTATACCGGTGTGTTTAAAGACGCCGAAAAGATATTCGAAATGCGATATGGGCCCGGCCAGGCGAAAACCGATGCAACGATCGTGCATGCACGCTTCCGGCTGGGTAACAGCTTGTTTATGGCGATGGACAGCGGCGTGCCGCAGCCATTCAGCTTTGACCAGGGTGTTTCGTTCGTTATTGCCTGCGATACGCAGCAGGAGATCGATTATTACTGGAATGAATTTACCCGCCATGG
>JBDHYM010000005.1:0-43054 GCA_039811405.1 Flavihumibacter sp.
TCTGCGCATACCGGAAAGCACACTTCCGACGGCGTGGCGGGGCATCCGCCAGGAAGCGACCCCGCCACGCGCAAGCTGCCCTCCGCACAAACCATCCACCATGACAAAGTCATCCTTTTGTTATACAGCCATCGTCCTTCTTGTAATAACAATCCCCGCCTGCACCATCGGCCCCTCATCCGCCGAAGGCGAAAGTGAAAACAACGCCGATATGGTTCGCCTGCTGGCTGAAACCGCCGACAAAGAGAACGTGTTCGCCAATTCCTGGGCCGTCAACACGCGGATGGCGCGCTTTGATTCGGTGATCAGCGCCGGCGGCCGCAAGCTTGATATGGCCACCGCCCGCTACAACAAGGCGATCTGCCTGCTGCAGCTCGGCCGCGAGGAAGATGCCATCCCCCTGCTGGAAAACATGCTGGGCGACGAAAGCATCAACGACCCCATGTACGCCCGCATCCTGCGGCGCGACCTGGCCATCGCCTGCCTGCGCCTCGGCGAAAGGACCAATTGCATCCGGCAGCACTCGGGCGAATCCTGCGTGTTCCCCCTCCGGGGCGCCGGTGTTCACCTCGATAAAACGGGATCGGCCAAAGCCATCGAACACCTCGAATGGCTGCTGCGCTTCAACCCGAACGACCTGGAATCGCGCTGGCTGCTCAATATCGCCTTCATGACCACCGGCAACTACCCCGGCGGCGTGCCTGCCGATCTGCTGATCGCCGGCCTCGACCGCGATTCGTCGGCCAGTGCCGTGAAACCGTTTACCGACCTGGCCATCGCCACGGGCCTCAACGGCAAGAGCCAGGCCGGCGGCGCCATCATCGACGATTTCAACAACGACGGTTATCCCGATATCGTTACCTCGTCATGGGACCTCGACGAGCACCTGTTCTTTGCACGCAACAACGGCGACGGCACTTTTACCGACGTATCCGATTCATCGGGACTGCAGGCCTTTTCGGGCGGCCTCCACATGATGCAAACCGATTACAACAACGACGGCTTCAAAGATATTTTCGTGCTGCGCGGCGGCTGGAAGGGATACTTCGGCAAAGAGCCCAATTCGCTGCTGCGCAATAACGGCGACGGTACTTTCACCGATGTTACGCGCCAGGCGGGGCTGCTGTCGTTCTACCCCACGCAAACCGCTACCTGGAACGATTTCAACAACGACGGCTGGCTCGACCTTTTCATCGGCAATGAATCGGGCGGCGATGGCGACCCCCATCCCTGCGAGTTCTATATCAACAACCGGAACGGCACTTTCACCAATGCCTCGGTAGAGGCGGGGCTCAACTTCTTCGCCTTCGTGAAGGGCGTTACCTCGGGCGATTATGACAACGACGGCTGGCCCGATATCTTCGTGTCCACCCTCGACGGAAAAAAAATGCTGCTGCACAACGAAGGCGTACAGAACGGTATGGTGCGGTTCAAAGACAATACCGATGCCGCGGGACTGGGCCATTTCCTGATCCGTACCTTCCCCACCTGGTTCTTTGATTATGACAACGACGGCTGGCTCGATATCCTGGTATGCGGCTACGAATTCAACCGCAGCCTGGCATCCTACACCGCGCTGGAGTCGATGCACCTGCCCGTAGAGCAGTCGGGCAAAGTATTCCTTTTCCATAACCTGCAGAACGGACGCTTTGAAGACGTATCGGCCACGGCGGGGACCGACCGCATCGCCTTCGCCATGGGATCGAATTTCGGCGATATAGACAACGACGGCTGGCTCGATTTCTACCTCGGCACCGGGAACCCGCAATACCAGTCGCTCGTGCCGAATAAATTTTTCCGCAACCTCGGCGGAAAAGGGTTTGCCGACCTCACCAGTTCCGCGCGCCTCGGCAACCTGCAGAAAGGGCATGGGGTGGCTTTCTGCGATCTCGATAACGACGGCGACCAGGACATCTATATCAAAATGGGCGGCGCCTACAAGGGCGATGCCTATCAGGCCTCGCTGTACCTGAACCCGGGACAGAATACCAACCGCTGGATCGACCTGCAACTGGCAGGCGTTCGCTCCAACAAGGCGGCCATCGGCGCGAAGATCCGCGTCAGTTTTACAGACGATGGCTTGCGGCGATCGGTGTACCGCGAGGTGAGTTCGGGTGGAAGCTTTGGCGCGAATCCGCTGCTGCAGCACATCGGTATCGGGCAGGCGACGACGGTGGACTCGGTCGAGATCACCTGGCCGGCAAGTGGAACGAAGCAGGTGTTGACCCGGGTGCCTGCGGGGGATTATTTGCTGGTAACGGAAGGGGAGCCGGCGGTGAAGCACCGGCGGTTGAATAAGCTGGATTTTACCGGCAGGGGAGTGGGGTTACTGCGCTGCGCGCCGGCGAAGAGGTGAGGGGTAACGCCGGGTGATGAGGCTTGTATTGTTAAAATTTGAAGTCGCATTTTGCGACTTCAAGTGGGGTGAGGAAGGTTGTCCTATATATTTTCTGTTTCTTGTTTGAGGTTCCAATTTGGCACCTCAAAAGTGACGGCTGTTTTTCCCCCGAATCCAAGTAATGGATTTTCAGGGCCATGATAATAATTGGGGTGTTTTCACCCATGGTGAGACCGGCTCCAATCTCGATATTTAGTATACATTTACTTCCAAGATGTATACTAAAATTGAAATTAGTGTACATTTGAATCAAGATGTACACTATCTTTTAAATGGTAATGGGGACCACCATATTACAACTCAATGGATATAAAGCATTCATTCCCAGTGCTTTTCCACCAAAGGGGTTGCTGGATTTTCCACAAGCCACCCTGGCAAAAGCGGCTATGGCCGAACGACTGCTGGGTAAATTAGACGGTATCACCCATATTCTACCAGACGTTGATTTTTTTCTTAATATGTTCCGGATCAAAGATGCTACCAGCAGCGCCCAGATCGAAGGAACGCGGGCTACAATGATGGATGCGCTCGAAATGAATGCCGGGCTGCATGTAAGAGATACCGACGCCGATGATATTCTTTTTTATATCAATGCCCTGAACTATGGTACCGACCGGCTGAAGCAATTTCCCTTCTCTCTGCGTTTTATAAAGGAATTGCATGGCGAATTGATGACCGGTGCGCGCAGCAGCCATTTTGCCGACCCAGGCGAATATCGCCGGTCGCAAAACTGGATCGGCGGAACCACCCTGCAAAATGCAGCATTTGTTCCGCCGCCGGTGGAGGAAATGAATCGCGCACTGGGCGACCTGGAAAAATTTATACATGATAAGAACCTGGTGCCGGTGCTGCAGGCTGGTCTTATTCACGCCCAGTTCGAAACCATTCATCCCTTTCTCGACGGTAATGGGAGAACAGGCAGGCTGCTCATTACCCTCTTTTTGTATGAACGTGCTGTACTGGAAAAACCTGTGCTGTTTTTAAGCACCTACTTCAAACAACACCAGCAACTGTATTATGATAAATTGAACGCGTATCATGATGGTCGCGTGAATGAATGGATCGACTTTTACCTGGATGGCGTGATAAGCATTGCGCAGGAAGGAATAGAGATATCAAAAAAGATCACTGCCTTGCGCGAAGAAGATATGGGCAGGATTCAATCGCTCGGCAAGCGCGAAGCAACCAGCGGTGTCAGGTTTCTGCAAGAGCTCTTCAAAGACCCCATTACCAGTAATGGCAAAGCGGCTACCACCATGCAACTGAGTCGCGTGGGTGCCGTAAAGTTGATAGACCGGTTTGTAAACATGGGCATATTGCATTTGCGCGACGACACGGTGAAGTATGGAAAGACCTTTGCTTACAGGAGATATATCGATATATTCAATGGATAGAGGGAATCAGTACAGGTTGATCGCGCTGATCATTTCACCATTTATCGGAAATCTGTTTCAATAGAGTAGTAGCCATGGTGCGGTACTGCAGTTGAAACAACCGGCCCATTTTCTACTTTTTTGATGCTGCTAAGCGAAGAAACAATGATGCCTTTTTCTGTCTTTTCAGTTCAGGAATTGACCATTTTTCGTTAATGGTTTGTTGTAAATAAAAGCTGCGTTCTAACTTGTCTTGAATTTTAAGCAATTCAACATAATGCGACCAACTCAAAAAGTGAGAAGCCTTCTCACTTTTTGGAAATTCGGAGTAAAACAGCCTCATATAAATAAGGTTGCTGCGACTAAAACCCTTACCCAAAGCCGTTGCCAGGTCTTTTGAAAGATTATCAATTAAAGCCGTTCCATATTCGGCTTTTTGCTTTCCTTTTTGCTCAAACTCTACAATGTATTTACCAATTTGCCAATAGGTTTCTACCAAAGCTGTGTTTACGGCAACGGTAGCGTTAAATTGCCCTTGCTTATAGACGTCGGCAATCTGGCTAATTAAATTGGCGTAGTCGTTATTTATGTTTAGTTCTTTTGCCATACTTCTATTTCCTTATAAAGGGTAATATTGTCGGCTACCACTTGCCGGCTTGTTTTTTAAGTTCTTCGGCAGTTATATAGTTGCCCTCTTCGATCTCAGCATTGCCAGCCTGTAGGTCGCGGTTATAGCCTTCCCGGCTTTGTGGAAATTCCTTTATTTCATAGCTTATACCCATCAGTTTCAGGGCTTTCAATAACCAGTCTTTTTTTGAGGCATCTCCGATGCTTTCGAAATCGATGATTAATTCCATAATACCTATTCGGTTGTAAAACAAAGATAAAAGAAAGATTATGGAGGAAGGATTGCGTATTTCCTTGCCGCCTAAATCAATCCGGCAGCGATACTTTCACTATTACTGCTTCTTCAACACCAATTGCGGCAATAGTATCACCGACTCCGTTCCCTTGGTCTCATCTTTCCAATAAACGACAAAATTTACCGTTGCCTCGGTCGGCTGAAACCCTTTTCGGGCATATTCATCCAAAACCGTTTTGAATTTCTGCGCGTATTTGAGCACCGGCTCACCATTGGCATTTCCCAGCCCGTCGTCCAGGATGCGCAGGCGAGCGCCACTGAGAATATTCCTTGTTCTGTGCCCGACAAACGCAAAATAGCCAAGGGCAACATCTTTATGCGTCAGGTACACGACTATTTGCCGGGGTTCGGGGTAGCTGTCCATGTCTTCTTTGTAAATAAGCCCTTCTGCGACATACGGCTTTAAATAACTGCCATTGTAGTGTATGTACAAATTAGACTTTGCCCTGGTAACGGCTACATAAAACAGCCGCTTTTTTTCGTCGGTGTCGGGTACAAAATTTTTCAGCAACAGGAACACATTGTCGAACTCTTTTCCCTTTGCCTTGTGTATGGTAGATACATATATGATCTCGCTGTCAACACGAACGAAATCTTCTATTTGAGATTCGGTTAAAAAAGTATTCCAGTCGCTTTTGTATTTCCTTGCCCTGTTCACGTCTTCAAATACCTGGATCACCGCATCTGCCAGTTCCTTTTTTGCGCTGCCGTTGATGTGTTCCTTCAGCCGGCGTTTTGCGTTTTCCCAATCATCATCTGTGACCAGCGGCGAATCGGCATGGGTATTAAGGAAGTTTGAAAAATAACGCAGCTCATACAGGTTTTTCAGGCTAAAGCCGTCGTTCGACTGGATGAGCCTGGCTTGCAAGCCGTGTTGGAGCAACAGACCGGTGAGCAACATGGCGTCATCATTGGTGGGGGTCAGCATGCAGGTGGAACCGGCCAGCGCTGTTTGCCGGGCAATACCCGCTACCGGAACAAGCAGGTTCTGATGGACGTACCCGGTGATCTGAATGGAACCGTTTTGTCGCTGGCTGGCGAAACAGGGTTCCGTTTTTAGGCGATTGCCGATGCCGGCAGCCCAGCTATTGGCAAAGGAAACAATATTGTCTTTGCTCCGGTAGTTTTCTGTCAACTCATACTTTACGGCGGCTTTTTCAGTGATCAGCTTTTGCATATAGGCGGCATCGGCTCTCCTGAACCCGTAGATGTTTTGATCGTCATCGCCTACCAGGATCACCCGCATCTCTTCGTTTTTGTCCATCAGCGCTTTTACCAGTTCGTATTCCTCCCTGTTCATGTCCTGCGCTTCATCTACCACCAATACGGTTTTGGTGATTTTGCTGGTTTCTATTTCGCCCGACCTGATCTTTTCAACAGCCGTGGAAATTATATTGTCTGCTTCCGTCAAACTGCCCAACCGGCCAAGTATATCGAAGCAGTAGGAGTGAAAGGTTTTTATGTCGATATAACCCGCCGCATTGCCGATCAGTTCGATCAGCCTCTTTTTAAATTCCGTTGCGGCGGCGCGTGAAAAGGTAAGCATCAACAGTTGCTCGTGCTTTACGTCTTCGGCGAGCAGGAGAGAGGCCAGCTTGTGTACGAGCAGCCTTGTTTTGCCGCTGCCGGGTCCGGCGGCTACCACTATATATTGATTGCTCGTGTCTTTGATGATTTGTAGTTGCGCGGGAGACAGGGCGCCGAATAGCCGGGCGAATTTTTCGGGTGTTAAGGTTCGTCTGATCTCGTCCTGCCTGCTGCCGGGGAAATATTTCGATAAGAAAGAAGTGTAATTCAGCGTGAAATAGTCATCTACAAACGATAGTGCTTCCTGGTAGTTGCGTATCATTTTTTGCGCATATTCTCCCACAATATGGATCTGCTGCACTTTTTGCTCGTAGAACTGCTTTAACTTTTCATAGTCGCTTTCTTTGTACTGGATCCGGTTGTTCTTTTCCAGGCGGTTGATGGTCAGTTTGTTATGCACCACCAGAAACCCGCCTTCTATTTTAATGGCTTCTATTCTCGACAGGTAAAACAGGCTGTCTTCAACATCATCGATCGATGCCTGTACAGAAAATAGGCCCTGTTCTGTTTCTATCATTTCTCTCAGCTCATGAACCGAAAATTCGATCAGTACATCTTCCTGCCGGTTGTCTGCGGCTATTGTTTCGGTGGCTTTTTTGTACAGGTATTCGGTGATTCGTTTGGCCAGCAGGTGCCGCTTTTCCTGCTTTTCCCGAAACGTAGCTTTGTCTGTTAAAAGCGCGATCTGTACATGATTTTTTGAATATTCCAGGTGCTGGCGTTTGATCCAGTTTTTAATAGACCAGAAGTTGAGAATGGTTTTCAGCTTGTTTAAAGAGCTGTCTTTGAGCCCGGACCGGATAAACGCTTCTATGATCTCTTTTAAATGATAGGAGGCCTCTCCTTCGGTCAGAAGCGACAATAAAACTTCCTCCTGTTTCCGGAAGCTGTCTACGATCGCCAGTGATTTGTTGGCCGATTCGGTTTTTTTAATGAAAGCCGTGAGGTCTTTGGTATGGGCCAGTATTTTTTCTTCCCGCATCAACTCGATAACGCGAATCACTTCTTCTTTATAAATACCCAGTTGATCGGATATATAGTCGATGCGGGATTCGGCTGTTTCTTCGGTGGACAATCTTTTACTTTTGCTGGAGAACAGTTTTTTGATAATGCGGGTCGCTTTTTCTTTCTGTTTGGCGGAAAATTTGTCAGACGCGTTTATCTTGTCAATCGCTTCCTGCGCATTTTTGCTTAAAATGCTGCTGGCGAAAATCCTCGGCATATTCTGGCCCCTTTTCAGGTACCCGGCTTCTTCCAGGGCGGCAATGGCCGTGGTTACCCTGGTTTCTATTTCGGTGATGCCATCGTCCCAGCCTGCTTTCCGGGCAATTTCAAGGGCTGAATTGGAGGCCTTGCTTCTTGTTTTGCTTGTTTTGGTTAGCTCTTTTATCGCCCGCCAAACCTGGTTGATCTCCTTGCTGCTGATCTTTGTTTGGTTGAGCAGAATGAAGTGTTTGTCCAGGTCTTCTTCATTGAACAATACATAGCAGTCGGCATGGATATTTTCATCGCGCCCCGCTCTCCCGGCTTCCTGCACATAGTTTTCGAGCGAATCGGAAATGTCGAAATGTATGACGGCGCCCACATCGCTTTTGTCCACACCCATCCCAAAGGCGGAAGTGGCGACCATTATATTCACCTCGCCATTCATGAAAGCATTCTGGTTCTTCGACTTTTCCTCTTTGTCCATTTTTCCATGATAGGGCCGGGCGTTAAAGCCGTCGTCGATTAGCCGTTGCGCCAGCTTATACGCTCTTTTTGTTCTGGATACATATACAATAGCGGGACAGTTTTTGGTTTCAATAATGTTCCTGAGCTGGTTGTATTTGTCTTCTTCGTTGTTTTTCAGGAAAACGCGGTATTGCAAATTGGTTCTTGCCGCGTTGGCCCTGAAAACGGTCAGTTGCAGGCTTAATTTTTCCTGGAAATAGGATTTTATATCTTCTATTACCTTTTGCTTTGCCGTGGCGGTGAAGCAGGAAACGGGGATGGTATAATCAATGTTTTTCTTTTCCTGCAGATTTTTAATGAAATCGCCGATATATAGATAATCCACCCTGAAATCCTGTCCCCAGGAAGAGAAGCAATGCGCTTCGTCAATAACAAACCGGGCTATCTTTCTTTTCAATAACAATCGTTCAATCGTCACTGACCGGAGCGACTCAGGCGAAATATACAGCAGGCTCGCAAGTCCGTTCTCAATTCTTTCAATCGCTTTGCTTCTTTCAACAGGGTCCAGTAACCCGTTGATGGTTACCGCTTCGGTAATTCCTTTCTTTTCCAGGTTATCGACCTGGTCTTTCATTAGCGATTGCAGCGGCGAGATAACAACGGTTAATGCTTTGGCGTTTTCACCGCTCATTAATGCGGGAACCTGGAAGGTGATGGACTTTCCGCCGCCGGTGGGAAATACCGCCAGGATAGATTCTCCGTGGATGGCGGCTCGTACGGCTTTTTCCTGCAGGGGCTCCCCTCCATAGGTGCGGAAACCTGGGAAGCCGTAATATTTTTTCAGGGCAAGCACAGGGTCCAGTGCGCGTTTGCAATAGGTGCAACCCGGCATGCATGGATTGTTTCTTAGCAGGAAAAGCAGCCTTTCTACTTCGGGGTGGTTTTTCAACACCCATGGCGGCGTAAGGGAAAACCGGTCGTCGCAATGCAGCAGCGCCAGGGCATAAGCCAGGGCAACGGGATGGGTGCTGATAAAAGAGTCGAGATCGCTGTTGCTGCAGATTTTATCCTCGAATCTTTTTTTGATGATGCCTGGCAGGGCGTCTTTGCTTACCAGGCTGTGGTAGTGAAGAAATCTAAAGAAGTTATCAAACCCTTTCTGATTGGATAACAGGAGGAATAGTACCTGTTTAAAGTCGTCGTCCAGTTGCTGAAAAGCGGCAACTTCGTCAAAAAATAAATCTTTCGCTTTTATGGAATCGTTGAGAGGGTTGTTAAGTTCTTCGGTCTGCAACTTGTCGTCTTTTAGAAGACGGTGGTATGGATTTTTGGGAAATAGCAATGGGGAAAGTAGCAGGGTGTCAATGGCCCTGGTTTGTCCCCAGCCGGCCTTGCCGAAATGTTTCTGTAAATAAGCCAGGTCGTGGGATAAGATATTGTGCCCGCAAATGAATGCGGCCGGCTCAATGAACTTTTCAAATGCAGCGGGGTCATTTTTGTGGAAGGTAGCGTCGTTTGACAAAATACAGCCGATATCAACTGCCTGGTGTCTTTTTGCACTCACTTCAATATCAAAGAAAGCAATCAGGGTCATGGCTAAGGTTGGAGATGGCTGGTTCAGGTCTAAAATAGTTTAAAATCTTTCATATTGAAAGGGGTTGCTGATCGGCAGGTTTTGGGAATAGCGGATGATAAGGAACATAATTGTACAACTCCTAAAACCTCCTAAAATTGTAAAAATTGGGAGAAACTATGTGGATACGATTGATTTTCAGTCGCTTGTTGTATAATGCCAGCCGGTCGACTACTGTCCCAGTTTCACAAATGCGGAATAGGCAACCAGGTTTTTCTTCGTTCTGAATGCAGCCCAATAGATGCCTGCGGGGAGGCTGCTAATATCAACTGTTTTGCTCGTAACGCCAACCAGCGAAACGATGATTGGCTTCTGTCCGTTTACCGTCAATATTTCCAGGGTTTGCCAGTTATCCTCCAACTTTAAGCCGTCAATGTTCAAAACAGTAGTTGCCGGATTGGGAAAAATGCGAATCCGGTAATTGTCTGTTGGCAAGGAGTCTACCGGCGTTACCGAGCCGATCGTAAATGCCAAAGCATTGCTGTTCACGATCGGGGGCATTGCACAATTTTGTACGCTCCGTAGCACGCACCTTATTTTATCGCCCGTTTTGCCTGGTATGTAAACGATACTGGCATTATTAGCCCCGCTAATGTTGGCCCAGCCAGCCGTTCCCGTACTGTCCTGCCATTGGTATTGCGGCCAGTTCCCGCCATTTACCGGAGAGGCGGTTAAGGTGGTTGATTCACCGGGTTCAACTGTTGTGGTTCCGGTAATGGAATTCGAAGCTACGAGGCTTTGGGACAGGCGGGCGACAATCGTATTGCTCAACGCTGAATCAGGGAGCGCGCAACGCGAACTGCTGTGCAGCATACAACGGATTTTAGCACCGTCGATCGTAGCCTGGTAATGCAATGAGTCTGTATTGCCCTGACGAATATTTTTCCATCCCTGCGCATCAGTACTATCCTGCCATTGATACATCGCAGATGAACCTGCATTCAGCACAGTCGAATAGAATACCGTCGAGGGATCTCCGCTGCATGACAATGTGGGACAGTTCCCAATTGTAATAGCTGGCGGTGATGGGGAGGTGATATTGAGTGTGAAAACATTGCTGGTATCATTGTCGGCGATACACCGGTAAACTGTTTTATCGAGCGATGCGGGGATGTTTTTTATCTGGAGCAGGGGGCTATTGGCGCCATTAAACAGTGCATTATCTGTAATGCTGATAAAGCCATTGCCCGTGTTTTGCTGCCATTGATAATTTGTTCCGGCGATCAGGGCGGGTATGGATGCCGCGTCGCCGGCACAGTGCCGAAACAGTTGGCCAATATTGTTTCGACGGATGCCTACACCATAGTACGTGTTTTTCAAGCCCAGGAAGTCCGGTTTCCCATCTCCATCCATATCATAAAATCCCATAGGAAATCCCCCATCTGTTACGATCAACGAATTCATTACAGATTTGCAGGGGATACTGTTATTCAGCATCATCACATTGGTGCCGGTATGGCAGCAGATGAAGCCAGCGAATGCAAGGTCGGGCTTCCCGTCACCATTTATATCTCCATTGATGATTTCACCAGACCGGTAAACAGGTCCTGACAAAGGAAAACCGGTCCAGTGTTCAAAATTCAAGTTCCCCGGCGTAGTGATGTTTCTTAACAGGAGACCGTATGTATAGTCATTATTGGTGAAGGCGATGTCGGGCTTGTCGTCACCATCCAGGTCGGCGATAGTTAGGTCATAGGGTCTGCTTCCACTATAGACATTGTACTTATATACCTGGTCAAAGGAAAATTTTCCGGGTGCGCTGTTGTTGTGCACCACCACAATGCTGTCAACATAGGTATAGACCATGGCGATGTCAGGCCTTCCGTCGTCATCAAAGTCGGCTAGACGCAAACGGCGACTATAGCCTGAATAACCGGGCGGCGTCACCGCCTCCGCGTTCCCGAATAGGATGGTATCGGAAGTACTTAGGTTTCTCATGACCATTGGCGTGCTGTTTGATATGAATACGAGGTCCGTCCGGCCGTCATTGTCCATATCAGCAGCCGTCAGGGTAGTGTAATATGCTGGCGCTTCTTTGGTCTCCAGTGCCAGTGTGAAGTGGATATTTCCTGGTGTACTGGTATTTTTAAAGATGGAAAACGTCCGGCTGCTGCTGGCGATCAGGTCTGGCATTCCATCCCCGTTTATGTCGGCAAGTGTGAGCGCCCATCCATCGGGCCCATCGTAGTCAGTTTCAATGGGAGCTGCAAAAGAGAGGCGCCGGGGGCTGCTGGTATTTCTCAGAATCCATAAATAAGAACCAGACCCGCCACCGTCGCCGATTAGCGCTATATCGGGTTTTCCGTCGCCGTCAATGTCCCCCACCGCGCCTGCTTTCGGCTCGGTTTCTATCCGCACAATGACCTCTTTCTCGAAACTGTTTTGAGATAAAAAGTTTTCCCCGCCAGGAAATGTTACCTGGAAGGGTTTTGAAGAACTGGTGGTCAAACCGGTGACCGTATTGGTAACCGTGATGGTTTGGGATGCGGCGAATGCTGGTACTGTTACGGTCAGCATGGTGCTGGTGGCCGACTGAACAACAGCCCTTACTGGTCCAAAAAATACGGCGTTCCGGGACGCTTCCGGGCTAAAATGATCACCCAGAATTTTTACGCTCGTACCCACGGGCCCGCTGCGGGGACTATAAGATGAAATAGAGGGGCGCTGGGCAACCAGCATCGTGGCAACAAAACTGAAAAAGACAGTAATGTAAACAGAGGGTTTCAGGAAACAAGTTTTGCGCAGGAACAAGCGGATTGGGTTTGTCGGAACAAAATATACAAATTTGGCGATGATTCAAAGCTGTTTATCCCTTTTATAGGAACGCATAAAGAGTACGATAAGATTAAAGCTGATAAGGTTACTTACAAAAAATAGCGCGCATGAAATACGAAATCAATTCCATGCAAGCCTACCATGAAACGATGGTCGCTATTTATAAATTCATGGATAAGGGTGACGCAAATCTGTCTGCAACCGAACTTAAAAAGCTGGCGGCTATGTCTGTGGCGGCCGAGAAATATGAAGATGAAGTGTTGAAGCTCCAACCCAAAAAGGAACCGGAAACCATTGCCGAATTGGTTGAACTGCGAATGTTTGAAAACAAAATGACCCAGGCAAAGCTGGCTGAAAAAATTGGTGTAGGGCAATCAAAAGTATCAGAAATTTTAGCCGGCAAACGTAAGCCGGATATACCTTTTCTGAAAGGGGTATATAAGGTACTAAAGATTGATGCTTCCTTTTTGCTGGAGCATGCGTAGCTATTACAATTCAATTCACTTCCTGAACCCTATCCTTTCGCGGGCATCCCATTTTCTCCGGGCTGCGTTCTCATCCAACAGGTTTTCCATTGCATCATATATCTGGGTCAATTGCACATCATGTTCACCCAGCCTTTCTTTGATAAGTTTAAACTGCTCCCTGATATCTGAATGAGAAATAAGGGCCTTTCTTAGTTCGACAAATGCACGCATAATGGCGATATTCATGTTTATTGCACGCTCGCTGTGCAGCACGCCGCTTAGCATGGCAACTCCCTGCTAGGTAAATACATAGGGCAAATACCTTGTTCCGCCTCTTTTTGAGGTTTCAATTTGAAACCTCAAAACCTGCGGCTGCTTTTCCACGGCTTCCGCCTGAAACCGCACATCGTCCCATTCTTCTTTGGTCAACTGGAACATGAAGTCCCGCGGGAAATGTTGCAGGTTTCGTTTTACCGCGAGGTTAAGTGCTTTTGTTTCCGTTTCGTACAAGGCGGCCAGATCTTTGTCAAGCATTACCCGTTCGCCGCGTATTTCATAAATCCTGTTCTGAATGCTTTGTATGATTTGCATTGTCTCCGGCTTAAAATGCCGGGGACCAATGTAATGGATTTCGGGGGTCATGATAGAAACTCGGGTGTTTTCCCCCTGTGAGCGATCATAAATGCCCCGGACAACCGGCAATTAATGCACTGGATGCCGATGTGCTGACGCTTGCAACTTACAAAACAAGGCTGCTGTCGGAGAACGGGAATAGCCAGGCGACGGGTGTGAATACTATATTTACATTCTATGGATATTAGGCAAATAATAAAATGGATCGGTGGGTTAGCCGGCGCTTCTTTTTTATGCAGTTCATCCTGTGTAAAAAGCATCGGCAGGGACTGCAGTGAAACATCCTATTCCTTCGAATTGCCTTTTAAAGCAAGGCCAGATACAGACTCCGTCAGGTTGGGAGATGAAATAACTTTTACTGTTGACTGCGCTACTGTTTTTACAGATATTTCTTCTGGAGCCAGGGTTGACTATAGCGGGGCCGTAAATCTCGGAAGCGCGTTGTATTTTGTAAAATACGATTCTTCCGAAAGAGGTATGAAAAATGCGGCTGATCAATTTACCTATAACGTGGTAAAAGGTACTGCAGTCAGGTCGGCTGATTCGACTTTATACCGTGAATACTTGTTTGCAGAATTCAACAACAGGTATATTTTTGAGTTGATCATAAAACCTAAAAGCCCAGGACTGTACCGTGTAGTATTTTCCAATTCGGCAAACACGTATAGGAGAAACGACCCCTGCACAAAGGCGGGTTTTGCCATAAATCTGGCGGAAACCGCCCACAACAGACGTTTGGAGGGTGTCGACGATGAAGCAACGCCCGGCGGAGATTTTCATTTTCATGTTTCTCCGTAGTCAGCATTCAAACCGTAATTTGCAAGGAAGGATGAAGATGCGGCCAGGGCATTCTGACTAGGATTAGGACGGCTTAATTTCTCCTGTTCTTCATCAGCAACCAGCATTACATCAAATCAAGTTGCTCAACGCTTTCAACCAGTTCCAGCCTACAGTTGGTGGGGTAATCAATTTTATAAATGCCGACTACCTTCCGCTGCTTCTCGTTGCTCTTCTTCCTTGATTTTTTGCAACAGCTCCTGTATATTTTCAGGCGGTTCGAAAGAAATACACCCTCATACTGTTGCACCTATTCTATTCAAACTGTATGATTCTTGGCGCCATGCTGTCTATCATTTCTTTCACCGCCATCCACAGCACCAGTGCCAGTCCGACCGCTGCCGCAGTCAGCAACACGCTTACCGGCATGGTCAGTACACGTTCCTCCCGGCGCCACACTACCTGCAGATGAACTACTTGCAGGCCGATATACAGCAATGTGACTGGTAACAATACCAGTAAGGCTTGCAGCCAAAACGCCAGCAGCTCTTTCGGAAAAAAGCCTGGACGGTCGGCAAAGAATCGCGCCGCCTGCCACACGCCGTAAAAATCGCCGGAAGCGACCAGGAACAGACCTGCCAGTATCGTACCCGCCAATAATATTTCCGGGTTATCGGTTGCGCTGAAAGGTCGTTTCAGCAGCTTCATGCCGCGCAGCGAAGCGAGCCCGATCAGCCCAACCAAATAAGCTTGCATTAGCATCAACAGCAGCGGTGACAAGAGGTGAAATGGTAAGGTGTTTTTCATGTTTGTTTTATTGAAGCAATGAAATATGCCAACGGGACAGGTTGGAAACCGCGGCAGGAAGCTCGCCCGGCGCAAATCCCTTTGCCGTCGTTTCCCAGAGATAATAAGGCCGTCGTTTGATATATACAACGGCGGCTCCATGCTGCGGCGCTTCGTCGAGCGCAACGGCAATCAGTGCATGGCGGTAATATTCGCTGGTCATCAGCGCCACGCGGTAACCCAGGTTACCCAATAGGGTATATAAGAATAAAGACCGGGTATCGCAATCGCCTTTCAGGTCGCCCAGGAATTCAACGGGCGACTGTACGCCGAAAGGGCTGTATCCTTTGCAGCAATCGCCGGCGCAGGCCGACAAGTATTGTTTAACAAATCCGTCGGTATTATTGCCCGAACAATTGCCCTCGAGGATTAACGTATATGGAATCGATTGGATACAGCTCACTACCATTGCCGCCTGCTGCCGACGATTCAACGATTTTTTTCGGGCGGCGCTGTCGAAACTGAGTGCCACCTGCCGGAGATAAGGCGCATCACTGGTAACCATCGATTGATAAACAGCAGCTATGCCGCGATAAGCATAGGCCTGTTTGTCCATCTGCCGGTGGCCGGTCTGCGCTTTTCGTAAAATACGTACCGGCAGGGACAGCGTCAACCGGTGCCGGTTGCTATCGGGGTCTTCCCATTGTATGTGGTGCGTGATCAGCGTGTCGATCGACTGATCTTCATATTGTATGGTTTTGTTTTGCGAGTCCACTCTGTCGAAAGCAGACCGGCGATGACGGGTGTCGGGTGCTGTCTGCCTGCCATTTGCCAGAATGGCCCCTATCATCACCAGCGCCAGGAAAAGGACCGGGAGTAAGCGCAGAATGCCGAGCAATACCCGGCCTACCGGCGTCGTCAACAGGTATAAGAACAGCACGGAAAGTGCGATAATGAAAAAAGGTTTCCAGATAAGGCCGGTCAGCAGTATCAACACCAGCCAAAACAAGGCACCACAATGCCATTGGTATTGCCAGTAATAGGGTGTCGTGGTTGGGCGCGGGGTATAACCGGTATATGGTTTCCAATTCGACCAATAAGCCTGGCCGGCAGGATCTGCATATTCCTCCCGCACATAAGTATTGCCCGCTTCAAATTTGGTGTCTACTTTCCCGGTTGGTCGGGTATCAATTTCGTAGTCTTCGGTAATGGTCTCTTCGTACTGGTGCAGCACATACCCATAACAGGTGCCGCGCAGGGTACCGTAGCTATTGCCATCGTGGCGCGTGATGCCGGTAAGTACGGGCGCTTGTATGCGCAGGTCGTGTAAATACAGATGGTAATATTCTTCCTGTTCCCCGCTGTTTATTTTGCATTGGATGGGTTGCTGCAAGGGTGTGGCGAACAGATCGGCTGCTGCATATCCCATGCGGTATTCTTCCGGGGGATCGGTTTTATAGATGGCTGAAGATTCGACGGTAAGCAATACTTCAGTTGGGAAAATGACGAAATGCTGTTCCCATTGACGAAATGCTGCATTCGACAATGACGGCTCGCCGTAAAACTTCACTTCAATGGAGCCGGTGATATAGATCTTTTTATCGCACTGCACCGTATAGGTACGGGTGTTTTTGGCGGCGGCTGGTTGTTCTGGAGTGGCAGCGTTGCCGGTGTCGGTCGAAGTATGATGCCGCCGCCCGGCGTGGTAGCTGTCGTAAATATGACGGGTGATATCATGGCCCAGCACGTCGTTGGCCTCATTGATTTCTTTGAAGCGCTCTTCAGCCGACGGCTCGCCGGGATTCCTGTCTGGGTGATGGAGCTTGGCCAGCCGGCGATAAGCGGCCTTGATCTCGTCGGCAGTGGCGTTCCTGTTCACCCCCAATGTGCCATAATAATCTTTGTTATAATCCATGGCCGGAATAGGATCAGGGATTGTTTATGTATTTATGCAGAAAATCGGTCAGCGGGGCCGGCAGCGTCGGCTGTTTGCGTTGCTGATTGAAAGGCGGATCTTCAAACCGTGAAAAGATCGCGGTTGGCTCGGCGAAAAGACTGCTCCACTTTGCGGCAAAACGATGATAGGCCGCAAGCACCAGTTTCTTTTCCCGTTCTTTCTTTGCCTGGTAATAATCGTGCTGCCCTGAAATGGTATACACCAGGTATCCTGGCAGCAGGAATATCGCAACGATAACAACGGTTGCCAGCCAGGCCATGGGATGATGGCGGTTTACCCTTTCCACCCGGAACAAGAAAAAGTCGCTTTTTTGTATGGTGGCCGCTGCGCTTTGTTTGAGCAGGTCCGTTTTCTGTTGCAAGCTGTTGCCGAGGCTGTCGATTCGTTGCAGGTTGCGACGATGGCTGGTCGAGATGATTCCCTGTGCTTCCAGGCGCTGCTTCTCGAGCGTGAGCTTCTTCCATTCCGTGCTGGCCAGGGTATCTATTTTAGCAAAATGAGAATGCGTCAATTTCTCCTTATATGCATTTGCCTCATGCGTAAGCGATTTCGCATACACGAGCACGAGCAATGGCTGGGCGATCAGGAAACCCATAAAGGCGACAAAGCAGGTGCGGATAGCATTGGATATACTTTTCCATCGATTGCCGCTGTTTTGTTCTTTGGAAAAAGTATTCAGCAGGAATATATACATGCACGCAAACAGCAAAGAAAAGAATACCGCCAGGCCGATCTCGGCAAAAGTGGTATGGAAAAGCAGGTTGATGGCATATTCAATACCTATCCAGGTACAGGCCATCGTTGCTACTATCAACAAGGCGCAGGCATAGAAGCGACGAAGCAGTCCCGCTTCGCGCAGCAACTGGTATTCTGCGCCGAGCAGCCCGATTAATCGTCGTGCAAACAGCATCTCCCGGTAAGGACGGCTGACCATAACGGTTAGGCGTTTCGGGTTTCGTTTACGTAATTCTCCGGTCGTTGGCGGATGTCTTCTTTCTTTTGCTCTGTCCAATGCCCCAGCGCGGTAGCACTGAGCTCGCTTTGCGCCTCCAGCAGCGCAATTTTTTCTTTCAGAAGACGAATTACCTGGTGCTGTACTACTTTGTCACGTTCGTGACCTTGTTTATCCTGGTAATAGTTGTACTGTATCTCAATCCCGTTTTCCGCTTTGATCAACTCTTTGATATTTTCTTCCATATAATCGTAAGGGCTCTTGATCAGCATCAGTTTGAAGAAGATCGGCGTCAATTCAATGGCCATGAACAACAACGTAATGAATATGGAAATCGTGGTGCCGGATATTTCGTGTGAAATTTTGATGCGCTCGAGCAGGCCGTCCAGTCCCGCGGCATACTTTTCGCTTTGGTTCAGGGCTGTGAGCCGCCGGTTCTCGATCTCTTCTTTTTCTTTTTTGACGCGCACATAGTCGGGATTGGCTTCCAGTGCTTTAATTTCCTCGTTGAGGCCATCCATTTGTTGTTTGATGGCTTGGGCGCGGGGGCCTACGGTAACGATCCGGGCCTCTTCGATATAGTTGGTTTCAAGCGCCTGGTACCGTGCACGTTTGTTCTTTAGTTCGCCTTCTGTTTTGGCGATCTCCAGGTCTTTTTTCTGCAGCTCGCCGTTAAATACCGAGTCGGTCTTGGCCTTGTATGCCTGCTGCTGCTCGATCTGTTTCTCGTGCAGCTTGATATCGATCTCAGTTTTGAACATGCGTATTTCCAGTGGCTTGGATATGGTCATCGCGATGATGGCGCCCATGACGAGGCGGGGCAGCGCGCCTTTCAGTTCGCTTCCCGTAATTTCTTCTGTACCGTCTCCCTTGCCCGTGCTCGATACAATGAAACGATCAAGGTTGAAAATGATCAATCCCCAGATGATGCCGAATACAAGCGATTTGATCAATGTGGGTATATCCACCTGGTCGTAGCTGCCGCCGATATCGGCGGCGGTTTTGAAGGAATTGATGGCGTTGCCGCGGGGCTCGAAAATGGTGTAGAAGGCATAACCGCCGGCGAGACCTGCCATTAGGCCGGTAGCCACGATGATGCCCCCGAGGCAGACGTACTTGACCTGGTCGCCATAAGTGCTTCGCGCCAGTATAAATTTATCGGCGCCGGCGGCTTTCCAGAATAGGCGCATGATTTGGCCGGGACGCGGACTTTCGTAAAAATCACGGTGCATAGTCGTTGAATGGGTGTAGGTGGAAGGAAAGGGAATAGGAAGAAGATTGAATGGTCGTTGGTATGGTGACGGAAATGTATGCAGGTTGAACATCGGGTATCTTAAACCCAGGATTGCTGATACCCGCCGCGAGTTGGATACCATCTGTGTAATTCTTGTCGAAGTAATTGAACACGGCTTCGTTCACGGTCAATTGCTGTAGAAAAAGTTGTTTTTTCTGGGACCGCCATACATTTTGCACCAATATATCGACCGCTGTAGTCCCGGTCGGTAATTTGCATATGGCAGCCCCGGAGGAGGAGTGGAAACGGGTGTGGCCCGGCCGGATCCGGACCCCGGTGGCTGGCACGGCATCCCATCCAACGAGCAGCAGGCATTTGTTGTCGAACACCAACTGGATGCAATCCAGTTGCCTTATGCGGGGTCGGCGGAGATCGAATAGCCGAAGCGGGTGACGCAATAAAAAACGAAATCGCAGTAACACGGGTTTGTTTTGTTTTGGGGACGGTTGATATGGTCACTGGGTTTCCCAGCCGCATTTTGTTTTGCCCGACTGGGTGGCTTTCTCGAGACTTATTATTATTACCTGGTGCTTACAGTTTTTTAATCCGCGACAATCGGTTCGTACATGGTATTTCCGGGCGCCGGCACTGTCGCAGACATATACCATTTCCTCGGAACCGGCCATGCAACTCAGGAGCGCCAATAAACAGGCAGTCATTTTGAACCGATGATAACTTTTAAAGGAAAGCATGCTTGCAGTGAAAAAAGGGGTTGCTCAGAACAGCTACGCACCAATGACCTCATTGCGTATGGCAGGGTTTGCAGGTTGCTGTATGCACTTTGTGATCGCCGTTTGATTGTGCCCGTGTTGACACGTAGTAGTATTCGCTCATTGGAATAGATTGGTTGTGATTCACAATCTATTCCTGCTACCGCAATCATTTTTACGGGAAACCGGAAAGTAGGCAGGATCAGATGATCCCATAGTCCTTGCAAAAGGCTACCAACTGCTCATTACTGGAAAAATTGAATTTCTCTTTTATCAGGTTGAGGCGCTTTTCGATGCTGCTCAGTCCCGAAGGCCTAATCTGTCGCTGCAGCAGATAAGCCGGGATATCTTTCTGCCGGTAACCCTTTGCCAGCAAGCTGATGATCGCAATATCGAACTCTGTAAAGTTATACGTATTCTCCGTTCTGATCTCTTTAGACAATCCGGGAGAATAATAGACACGATTAGCTGCAATGCAGTCGACGGCTTTTTTTAACTCCTGTGTATCGTGCCGTGCTTTACGTACAAAGCCATCGATCTCCAGTTCCTGGTACAAGGCACCGATAACGGTTGATTGACTTTCTAACGAAAACACCAGCACCCGAAGGTCAGGTTGCACATGGCGTGCCGCTGTAATCAGTGCGGCGCCGCCAGAAAGGGCTTGCCTGTTATGATCTTCTTCGAAATAAAGATCGGTGATCAGCAGGTCGTATGAGTCGTTGTTCTGTATGGCTTTCCGGATGCGCAGCAGCGCTTCGTCACAGTAATACGCATAATCGATAGACGTGATGTTCAGTTCTTCCAGCGTTTTCTGCACGGAAATACTTGCGCTCTCATGGTCTTCAGCAATTAAAACCTTTCTTATCATCTGGATCAATCGATTGGAAGGTGAAGATGGATTTTCAGGCCCCCGGCCGCAAATCGGTCAAAGCTAATATTACCTCCCATTGCCCGGATACGGGTTTCCGTATTGGTCAGTCCATTGCCGTAAATGACTGTTTCGGGAAGCCCCACTCCGTCGTCGGTATATTGCAGGTGCAGTTGCCGCTCTTCGCGTTCAAATTTCAACACTGCAAATTTTGCCCGGGCATGTTTTTTCATATTGACCAGTATTTCCTGGAGTATTTCGTATAACTCCGACTGCTGGTGGCCAGTAAGGCCGGCCCAGGTCGTGGCATCGTTGCCTGCTACCAGTAATTTGGTGGATCCGCTTTCAAATTGATTCACCAGATCGGCGATGACCCCGTGAAAGCCGGAACGCAGCGCGGGTGGCTGTTCGTAAGAATCATGCTGCGATTGTTTGTGAGAGACCGGGTGAGATTGCTCGTAGGAGGTATCCCTCGATTGTTCGTAGGAGATGTTTCTCGACTGCTCATACAGCGCCTCAATATTATCGAGTAATGCTTCTTTGGAGATGGTCTTCCCGTGTTCCAGACCTGCCATCAGCCGGTATAGCCCGTTCGCAATAGTATCGTGCAGTCTTTTGGCTGTGTGTAACTTCTGTTCCTGTAAGGCATTGCGTGCCTTCATCTCCCGCTGCTGGTCCCGTTTCCGCTGCCAGATCCGGGCGACCACGGCCAATGCTGCAAAAGCAACCACCGCCAGGAGTAGCTGCAGGTCCCTTTCGGAGTTCTTTTTCTGCAGCCGAAGGTTTTCGGTCTTGCTTTTCTCGGCCTCATAGCGGATCACGGCAAACTGGTTCTTTGCTGCATTGCGGGCCGTCTGCAGGCTGTCATTGAGCTGTTGATAGCGGTTGAAATAGCCCTGTGCAGCGGCTGGTTTGCTCAAAGGGATCAGTTTCTGCAGTGCGTCGAGTTTGTCGTCAGGACTGTTCAATTGCTGCGACAGGGCGTACATTTCCTCTGCGAAATACAGGGCCGAATCGGGACGGCGTTTGGTATAGTAATCTGCCAGGTGCGAATAACTGGAATTGATTCCCCAGTCATCGCTGGCCTCCCGGCGTATGCGCAAAGCTGTTAGTAATTCAGTTGCGGCAAGGTAATTGGAGTCCCGGAGCCAGCGGGTACGGGCCAGGTTGGATACGATCCGGGCATACTCGGTTTTGTCGGCTTTGGCCGAATCGAGAATGGAAGTGTAAATGTAAATGGCGGCTGCGAAATCACCCATTTTCTGCAAAGCCAGCGCCTTATTGTTGAGTACGACCGGTTTGAACTTGTCGTCTTTCGTGAATTTTAACGTTAGCTCATAGTAGCGGGCAGCGGCGGAATAGTTTTTAAGGTAAAGATGGGTAACGCCCATTTCATTGTAGGCAGACGATAGGCAGTAGTGGTCGCGGCGCTTTTTCTCATCCAGGTACCGGAGGGAGGTCAGCAGGCTTTCCTGGCTGCCGAAATAATCGCCCGCATAGGTTTGGGTGATGGCCATCCCGGTATAAGCCATGGCAGTGTCGAGACTGTCTTTCGCATTGGTGACGGCACGGTTAAAATAAAAGAATGCGGAATCGTTTTTCGTGCCCATAAACGACACGCCCTTTTCGTAGTCTGGCTGGAAGGTGACAGCCGCCGCTTTCGGTTGTTGCCTGCAACCGTAGCCAATGATCAACAGTGCAAATAGGAAAGGTAAAGGTGTTTTCAAAGCAACCGTTTGTCAAAAATATTGAATCATTTCATTTCGAACGGTTGTTGCAGAACAAAAAATAAGAGGTTGTATCAGTGACTTGAAAAAAAGAGGCTGCCTCATAATTTTGAGACAGCCCTTTTTTGTGTCACAGTCAGGGTCTGGGCGGATGTGGCGGAATGTGACCGGCCTCTCCGCCGGTATCATCCATCGTGGTCACTTGCGTGCCGCCGTTGCCGTGCTGATGCGAGTTTGAATGGTTCGGGCATGATAATGCCAACAGTATTGCCAGAAATAATTCTAACATTTTAAATGAATTGAAAATTTTAATGAATGCCGCTTCTGGCTGCTTCTGGCTGCCTTTGCGGGTGAATGCAGCGGACAAGAAGCGCTTCCTGTCCGGGTTGGGAAGGGGTGAGGGGACTGTAGGCGGAACTGCCAATCGCTTCCCGGCCGGTTAACTGTTGCCGCTTTCCGAACCCCCTGAAACCGGCCCTGTACAGTTGGCCTGGTAGCTTTCCAGGCGCCAGCCGATTTCGAGAACGAAAATAGCAGTGGATAAATAGCTGATTAGCAGGTTGTTCCGAAGATTCCGATAATTCCGGTCAAAATCCGGGAATCCGGAAACGATTCCGGTAATTCCGATCGTTATTAGAGGAAACCGATGTCATGTACGCCGATTATGTATCGTTGGTGATGGCCGATTATAAAAGCAAAAGAGACCGTAAAGAGCTCTCTATCAACCTGACGGTTCCAACACCGGCAAACCTGAGAAAGCAATGCCTGGTCGTTTGTCGCGAACGCTATCGTCATCAGGATGCCAGAACGCTTAAAGACTTTTTCGAAGCCGGCGATGACCAGGCGTCTTTTTTGATTGCCATCGACCGGTTCAGCATCAGCAAATTCAAGCCACTCCAAAAATTTCTAAACGACAAAACCGGCAACACAGAAGATAAAAACATTGAGTTACTGGCCTGGCTGATCGACTTTACCGACAGGCCATTCGACCTGAGAAAGAAATATGCTTCATCAGCAGACCCGGCTGTAATTTCAGGGGAGACGTCACAGCAAATATTAGTGCACCGGGAAGAGGTGCAAAAAGAAGAGGAGCCGGAAGGGGAAGATCCGATATCGTCAATGCCAGCCCCGCTGGGACTGGTCGGCGACACGCAAAAAGTCAATGTGCCGCCAAAACCCGCCAAAAAGAAAAAGCCGCTGCTGCTGGTAACAGTTGTGCTGGCAGTGGCAGGCGTAGGCACTTACCTGTTCTGGCCCGAACCGTCTGCGCAGGCACAACGCTTGCTAGGCCCCGAGAAATGCATGTATTGGACGGGCGATCATTATGAACAGATCTCCTGTAACCAGAAAGTGGGCGAATCGGTGATGGTAATAGCTTTTGATTCCACCCGTTTTCACCACCAGAAAATGATCACACAACCCGATACCATTACCCGCCGGTCTATTGGTTTCGTGTGGTATATCAAGTCCAGGAACCAGGTCGAATTTTATACTGCGGGAGGTATGCACCCGGTCGATCCGCAATTGCGGTTAAAACCAATCACGGCTTATATCATCGATAAATACGTGCTTGCAAAACAGCAGGCAAACTAACCCGGTATTGCCAGCCGGTACAGGCTTCATATTTCTTGCCGGCAGATCTGCCGGGCGACCACAGCGCCTTTCGCCTTCAGCCTTACAGCGGCCGTGCTAAAAAAAGTTGTGCAACCAACAGTTTTTGGTTTACATTGACCATTAGATGTTCCCAAAAACAACAGGTATGAAAACGACCCTGCTCGCTGTAGCCCTTTTGTTTGCCTGCATGCCGGGCCCACAAGCCCAGACGGCTGCGAAGAAAGAAACGATGACCAACCTCATCCGGCAAAACTTCGAACGGGCCCGCACCCAGTACCTCAATATGAAAGGCCTGGCGCCGGCCGACAAAATGCCGCAGTCGTTCAATGAAAAAACAGGCGCTTTCGACGCGCGCGATATCCAATGGTGGTGCTCGGGCTTCTACCCCGGCACGCTCTGGTATATCTATGAGCAGACGCACGACGAGCAGATAAAGCAGGAGGCGGAACGCAGCCTGGCCGTTATCATGCCCAACCAGCATTATACCGGCAACCACGACCTGGGCTTCATGATGTTCTGCAGCTTCGGCAATGCCTATCGCCTCACGAAGAATGAAGCCTATAAGCAGGTGATTCTGCAATCGTCGGCCTCGCTGGCCACCCGTTACCGGCCACAGATAAAATCGATCCAGTCGTGGGATAAAAACAAATACTTCAATTGCCCGGTGATCATCGACAATATGATGAACCTGGAAATGCTGGTGTGGGCCGCTGCCAATGGCGGCGATCAAAAGTTCAGGGAGATCGCCGTAACCCATGCCAATACCACCATGAAAACGCATTTTCGCCCCGACTACAGCTCTTTTCACCTGGTCGACTATGACCTGAACACCGGTAAGATCATTCGCAAAGCTACCTGGCAGGGCGCGGCCGATTGCTCTTCGTGGGCAAGGGGACAGGGTTGGGCGCTCTATGGCTACACCATGATGTACCGGATGACGAAAGACAAAAAATACCTGTCGCTGGCAAAGAATATCGCCGGTTACCTGTTGCATCACCCCAACCTGCCTGCCGACAAAGTACCCTACTGGGATTTCTCTGCGCCGCTGATTCCCCATGCCGTGCGCGACGCATCGGCGGCTGCCCTCATCGCATCGGCTTTGCTGGAGCTGGGGCAATACAGCACAGCAGCAGACAAGCAGGAGTATCTATCGGCCGCTGAAACCATGCTCGAATCATTGTCGGGTGATACCTACCTGGCGAAACCGGGTGAGAACGGCGGCTTCCTGCTGAAGCACAGCACGGGCGCCCTGCCGCTGAACAGCGAAATCGACGTGCCGCTTATATACGCGGATTACTATTTCCTGGAAGCGCTGAAGCGGTACAAAGACTGGTATCTCTGACAAACCCGCCTGCGTTACCTTTGCACCGGTAATCACCTGTAGAATCACTGTTATGGATATACGCTTTCAACACAGCCCTGAAGAGACAAAAGGCATGGACACCGCCGCCCTGCGCAAGCATTTCCTGGTCGAAAACATGGTGGAAGCAGACCAGTTGCACCTGACGTATTCGCACTACGACCGGGTGATTATCGGTGGCGCCTGCCCTGTTACCAAAACCCTGTCGCTGCCCAACCATCCTGAATTGCGGGCCGACTATTTTCTCGAACGGCGGGAGCTGGGCATCATCAACGTAGGCGATGACGCCATCGTAGAGGCTGACGGTAATGTATATGCGCTTTCCAGGCTCGACGCATTGTACCTGGGCAAGGGCGTGCGCGATGTACGCTTTACAGCGGCAACGGCCGGCAGCCGGCCGGTTTTGTATTTGTTGTCGGCGCCCGCGCATGCATCACATCCCACCCGGCTGATGAAAAAGGAAGAAACCCAACCCGTTACCATCGGCGATGCCGCTACCGCCAATCGCCGCACCATTTATAAGTACATTCACCTTGATGGTATCAAAAGCTGCCAGCTTGTAATGGGACTAACGGTGCTGGCTGCCGGAAGCGTATGGAATACCATGCCGGCGCATACACATACGCGTAGAATGGAAGCCTATTTTTATTTTGATGTGGCGCCCGATCAGCGGGTAGTGCATTTCATGGGACAGCCGCAGGAAACCCGGCATCTTTTCGTCGCCAATCACCAGGCCCTGATCTCTCCGCCCTGGTCGATCCACTCGGGCTGCGGAACCTACAGCTATGGGTTTATCTGGGGCATGGCGGGTGAGAACCTGGTGTACAGCGATATGGATGCCGCACCGCTGGACGTGCTGCGATAAAGCAGCTTTCTGAAATTTATCCCGGCGGTTTCATTAAGATATGTCCAGCGCAAACGATTGATATGGCTTGCCAGATGACCTTTGGTACCTGGCAATGGAATGGCTGGTTATATTTGCATGTCAAACAGGTACACCATGTCTACATCGGAGATGTCTCGTAAGGGCTTCATTAAGAAATCAGGATTGGGTTTTGCAGGAATGACCTTTTTACCGGGGTTCCTGCATGCCGGCCATTTTCCCGACCAGCAAGCAGACGATGAAAAGAATACCTACGTGGGAAAGGATTTTGTCTTAAAAAACGTACGGCTGGAAACGGGCTTTGCCTATGAAGGCGATGAGGTTGTTCACACCAACACCGGGTTGTTTTCGGTTGCGGTCAGCAATGGAAAAATAAAAAGCATTTCTCCCGGCGCTCCGAATGATGCAAAGGCTGTTGATGCAAAAGGATGGCTGATGCTGCCCGCATTTAAAGACATGCATATCCATTTGGACAAAACATTTTACGGCGGAGCGTGGCAGGCAGTAAAGCCAAGAACCAACGGCGTAAAAGGGATGATCGCGTTGGAGCAGAAGATCTTGCCGGAAATGCTCAAGACGTCTGCTTATCGCGCAGAAAAGATGATCGAGTTGCTGCAGTCAAAAGGCTCCTCTTTTGCACGAAGCCATGTCAATATTGAACCCACCTCGAAATTGCAATCGCTGAAAAATCTGCAAAAAGCGCTTGATGCTAAAAAAGAGGGTTTTGGCGCCGAGCTGGTTGCTTTTCCGCAGCATGGTGTTTTCTATACGGATACTGTTCCTTATTTGAAGGATGCTGCGCAAATGGATATTGATTTTATCGGCGGCCTTGACCCTTACAGTATTGACGGGGCTATTGAAAAAACAATAGATTTTACTGTTCAGTTGGCGCTGGACAACAACAAGGGCATTGATATTCATTTGCATGAATCGGGAGAATCGGGATTGAGAACGGTGGAATACCTGGTTAAAAAAGTAAACGAAAATCCCGCGCTAAAAAACAGGACTTACCTGAGCCATTGCTTTGTACTGGGGAGGCTGGAAGCGTCAAAGCAGGAAGAAATTGCAGAGCAGTTGGGTGCCGCAGGGGTCGGAATTGTTTCTACCATACCTTTTGGCGGGCTGATCATGCCGATACCCACCTTGTACAAGCACAATGTGGTGGTACTGACAGGTAACGACAGTATTATTGACCATTGGAACACCTGGGGAAGCGGCAGCGTATTGCAGAAAGCAAACCTGATGGCACAGCTTTACGGATATTCTACCGAATTCTTATTGTCAAGAAGCCTGAAGCTGGCAACCGCCAATGTGCTTCCGTTAGACGACAAGGGCAACCAGCAATGGCCAAAAGCAGGCGATGCTGCCGATTTTGTGTTGATAGAGGCAAGCTGCTCTGCCGAAGCTGTTTCAAGGGTGTCGCCGGTGCGATCGTTGATCAGCAAAGGGAATATTGTTTTTACTGTTTAACGGTCTGCGCATAGATGGTTTTAATTTCGGATAGGCTTACCTGTCTTCAATACACTTTGCAGTCTTTCGAGGGTTTTCTTTTCGCCGCAGAGCGATAGGAAAGCCTCACGCTCCAGGTCAAGCAGGTATTGCTCGCTCACCAGGGTCGGTTCGCTCAGGTCGCCACCGCACATCACATAAGCCAGCTTGCGTGCTACCATCGCATCGTGCTCGGTGGCATAACCGGCGCGCCACATGCCATTGATGCCGGTGAGCAGGGTGCCAAGGCCACCGCGGCCCAGTACTTTGATGTCGGTGCGCGGCACTGGCGTTATGTACCCGCTGTCGTACAGGGAAACCACCGACCGCCTGGCCTCGAGAATGCGACGCCCCTGGTTCATCACCACCTCGTCGCGCCCGCGGCGTAAAAAGCCCAGTGCAAATGCCTCCTGCGCCGAAGTGGCCACCTTGGCGGTCGCTACGGTGAAGAAACGGTTCTTGAGAGGAATGGTTTCGGGCTCGTCCTCCTGCACCTCGTCGGCTGCGCGCAGGGCGAACTCTTTCGTGCCGCCGCCGCCGGGTATCAGTCCCACACCCAGCTCCACCAGCCCGATATAAGTTTCGGCAGCCGCACACACTTTATCGCAGTGCAGGCTGAGCTCGCAGGCGCCGCCGAGCGTCAGGGCATGCGGCGCTACCCCCACCGGTATTGACGAATACCGGGCGCGCATCATGGTTTGCTGGAACTGGCGCACCGCCATATCGAGCTCGTCGAATTCCTGTTCAATGGCGAACATGAAGATCATGCCCACATTGGCGCCGGCGCTGAAATTGGTGCTGTCGTTCGCAATGACCAGTCCCTTGTATTTTTCTTCGGCCAGCGAAATGGATTTCTGGATGCCCTCCAGCACTTCACCGCCAATAGTGCCCATCTTGGTATTCCATTCCAGGCCGATCACGTCGTCGCCGATGTGATAGGTTCTGCAGGCGGCATTCTTCCAGACGGTCTGGTCCTCGAAATTCTTCATCACAATGAAAGCGTCGGCGCCGGGCATACCCTTGTACGACTTCGTACTAACGTCGTAGTACAACCGCTTTCCTTTTTCTACTTTGTAGAAGGTTTTTATGCCGGCAGCCAGCATCTCGTCCACCCAGGGCGCTACGGTGTAACCGGCCTGCTTCATGGCCTGCACGGTTTTCTCCACACCCAGCACATCCCAGCTTTCGAAAGCGCCGATCTCCCAGCCGAAGCCGGCCATCATGGCATCGTCGATGCGGTACAGCTCGTCGGATATTTCGGGAATGCGATGGGAGATATAAGAAAACAACCCGTAATGGAACAGGCGATAGAACTCGCCCGCCTTATCGGCTCCGCCAACGAGCATGGGTAACCGCTGCCGCAGGTCGTCGACCGGTTTGGTGGCTTCGAGGGTGGCAAACTTCGGCTTCACCCGCGGGCCATATTCCATGGTCTTCAGGTTGAGCGTCAGTATTTCTTTTTCGCCGCCCGCGCCTTTTGTTTTTTTGAAAAAGCCCTGGCCGGTTTTATCACCCAGCCAATTGTTGGCGACCATTTTATCGAGCCAGGCGGGGATGGCGAAGATGCCACGCTGTTCGTCGTGCGGACAATTTTCCGCTACACCATTGGCAACCTTTGCCAGCGTATCGATGCCCACCACATCGGCCGTGCGGAAAGTGGCTGATTTCGGCCGGCCGATCACGGGACCCGTCAGCGCGTCTATTTCGTCGATGGTCAGCCCCAGCTTGTCAACCAGTTGGAAGATGGACATGATGCCGAATACCCCGATGCGGTTGGCGATGAAAGCCGGCGTGTCTTTACACAACACCGTGGTTTTGCCAAGCTGCAGGCTGCCGAATTGCATAAAGAAATCCACCACCGCGCGATCGGTATCAGGCGTGGGGATGATTTCCAGCAACCGGAGATAACGCGGCGGGTTGAAAAAGTGGGTGCCGCAGAAATGCTTTTTGAAATCATCTGTTCGGCCCTCGGCCATCAGGTGAATGGGAATGCCTGATGTATTGGAAGTGACCAGGGTACCGGGTTTGCGAAACTGCTCCACCTGGTCGAAAATAATCTTTTTGATATCGAGCCTTTCCACCACCACTTCAATGATCCAGTCGCAGCCGGCGATGTCTTTCATGTTATCGGTGAAATTGCCGGTCGTGATCTTTTTCAGCGCGTCGCTGGTATAAAGTGGCGAGGGGTTCGACTTTACGGCCGCCTGCAATGCATCGTTCACCAGCTTGTTCCGAAGGTTCTTATCGGTGCTGTCGGCAGCTTCTTTGGGCACCATGTCGAGCAGCAATACCTGGATGCCGGCGCCCGCGAGGTGACAGGCGATGCGTGAGCCCATAACGCCGCTTCCCAGTACGGCCGTTTTACGGATGGTTCTTTTCATATAACAAACCAATTAGTTAGTTAAACAACTAATTATAACAAATCTACAGAAAAAACGGGTTAATCTTCCAGCAAACTGGCGGGCAGGCGAAGGGTTTTCATTTCACGCCGGTATTTCTTTTCCACCTTTTTGTTGCCTTTTACGCCCATGGTGGTGAGCAGTCCGCTGGCAGCAATTTTGCCCCAGTAATTGAACGTTGATTTATTACGCATCCGTTCGCGAAATACCAGCCCTGTTTTATTGTTTTTGTCGCGCAGGAATGCGTTCGCTATCCAGCTCAAAAATTTCCGTTTGTGCGATTCGCGGTAAAGGCCCATTTTCAGTTGCCGGTATTTCATGTCCATTTTGCCATAGGCCAGGTAATCATTGCCTTTTACGCGCAGGTTGAGGGTGTCGATGACGCCGCGTTCGACCTGTACGCCGAAGAGGGGTGTAAGCAGGGGAGAGAGTGCGCTGAAGGGCAGGGGCCCCATGCGCGTGAACAGGTAAAATCCTTTCAGGCTGTCGGCATACGACTCCGAAAAGCTGAAACGCAGATCACCCTGGTCCATCAGCCGGGTATGGGCGGTAATGCGCAGGCTGTCGGTGGCGCCGATGTCGTAATTGCGTGCATAGCGGATATTGGCGTTCAGGTCGCTGAACCAGATGCTGCCTTCATGGCCGGTTTTGTCGCTGATCTCGTTGTAACGGATATGGGCATTGTCGAGCACAATGCGGTCGGCATTGACCATCAGCGGTATTTTCACCAGCGCGCCGGCCAGCAGCGGCCGGTAGGAAACGGTGTCGGCCGGAAACCGTTTGTCGCGCTCTACCAATAAGCGCATATCCCTGACCAGTAGCTGGCCGATTTTCCAGGCGGTATCCACTACCAGGGGAATCATCTCGTATTGGTTGATCTCGCCGGCGCCGGTATGCAGTTGTATAAAATCTTTCTGCACGCCGGCGGCGCGGAAAAAACTGTCGCGGCTAAGCGAGGAGGTCCATTGTAAGCTGTCGAACCGGATCTGCTTTTGCCCCGCATCTACCGTAAGGCCGCCAGCCACTACGGTTCGGTCGGCTTTCCGGTAATACAGCTTGCCCATTGCCAGTTGCAGGTGCGGCAGGCTGGTGAGCATGCGCTTGAGCGAGTCTTTGCTGGTATTGAGGCGGAAGCTTTTGTTAAGCGCGGCACTGATATCATGCAGCGAAATATTTTTCCGCCCATCGTCAATATCGAAGCTGCCGCCATTTATCTCCAGCTTTTCCAACTGGGTAATGACCGGCTGATGAGGCGTCAGTTGCAAGGGGCCTGTCGACAGGGTAAGCGACGGCAATACCAGCTTGAATTTTTCCTGTACGGAGAACAGCTCCCGCAGGTCGATATCCAATCCCTGGGTGCTGACCTGTTCCGGTGCGATATGCAGCCGATGTACTTTGATGCTGCCGCCATTCACCGAGGCGAGCTCTTTTGTTTCCGTATCGGTTTCGCGGCTGAGGTGGATCTGGGGTTCAATAAGCTGGATGGTAGGCAGATCGACCGGCTTCTTTTTTTTCCTTGCATTCGCTTCCGTACCGGTGCGGGCCAGCAGCACGGCGTCGATCACAGGGTTGTTGATTACTACCTGGTGCAGGCCGGGCAGGATGTCTTTGCTGTTGTGGGCATTCAGCTGCAGGTGCGTGGAGGGTACCTGCAGGCTGGCTTTTACGCCCGGACGATCGATCGATACCCGCGCCTGCTCGATGCTTGTTTCTTCATAATTGCTGACCATGTACCTGCCGGTGGTTGCGGTAATGCCGCCGATACCGAGCTGCAATTGATTGCCGGTGAGGCGAAGGCTGTCCCAATGCCAGCGATCCTTTCCCTGCAGCAGCCGGGTAACCTGCAAGCTGTCGGCAGTGGTGTGTACCCCGATACCTTCGCCTTCTATATTGATCTGAAGCCGGCCTGCGTGAATGGTACGCACTATATCGGCTCTTTTGACAGTGGTGCTGTCGCCTTTCTTCTGCCGGCTGCGCAGTTTCAGGTAAAGTTCCCCGCTGCCGATATCGAGCAGGCGCAGCAGCGTGGAGTCATCACCGTTAACGAGCGCCCCGGTATTGATGTCGCGGGCGCCGAGCCGGCTGACGCTGAAACGCAAAGATCCGTCGCGGCTTTGTCCTTTCGCCTTGTCGGCAAAAAAACTCTTGTGTTCGTACCGAGCATTCTCGCAGTCGATCTGGATGCCTGGTGTGCGTATGGCGAGTTGCGGCAGGTGAAAACTGTTGTAGCCGTCGAAGATGTCTTCCAGCCGTTTGCTGTTGATGGCATGGTGGCTGCTGATGATGGCGCTGAAATGCTCGGTGCTGATGAAGGGCTCTTTCTGCCCCTCCCGGTGAACGTACATATTGGCATTTTCGATGCGCAGGCGGCCGATATCCATTTTTTCAGACAGCTTCCGCTGAAATGCTTCCCACCGGAATGCCTTCTTTTTCTTTTTATCCCGCGGCAGCACGAGATATACGGTAGGGTCGGTCAGCACCAGCTCACGAGCGTTGAGCTTGCCGGCCACCAGGTCTTCGATATTGATGCCCGCCAGTGAAAGTGATCTTACCGCAATCTTATTCTTCCCGTACCGGCCGGGTTCGGTGGAATGAAGAAAATAATCTTTCAACGTAAGGTCATTGCCTGCAATGCTGAGCTCGTTGAAACCCGACTGGAAATTGCGGCTGCTGTCAGATTCAAGGAATGCCTTTACTTTCAGTTGCAGCTCGTCGAGCGCTACCCGCTGCGGCAGGTTTTTGTCGACCAGCAGGTTCTTTACCAGCAACTGGTCGCCTTTTATCTGGAGGGTTTCCCTGCCGCGCCGGCTGCGGGTATTGCCGACGAATTCCATTTCGTATATGGATAACCGTTTGACCAGTATGGGGCCGATCACGTCGAGCAGCTTTCCCTGCGGTTTGGCGGTGCTGCTGTCTTTGTTTTTCTTCAGGCTGAAGTTATCGGCGGAAAAATGACCCTTGGCCGCTTTCAGCGCCCCGAGCTCCACGCTTCCCTTGGTGAGCAGGCTGTTCCAGTTAAGGGAGTCGATCTCGATGCCTTCGAGCCGGAATCCCGAGCTGTCGTTCCCTTCGCCCAGGCGTTTGTGGAATCCCAGCCCCGTCATTTCGAATTTGCGGCCCTTCGAGTCCCACAGCAACCTACCGAGATCGATGGCAATGGTCGAATCGGGGTAGATGATCTCGGGGTTCCGGAGCTCGAAGCGGATGCCCACTTTATTGTCATGATCCCATTCCGAAATTTTTTTCACCAGGTTCAGATCGGTAATGTCGAGGTGGATATGGTTAAGGTAATATTTTCCGCCGCCACCGTTGAAATCGGGATAATAGGTGCCATTGCCGTTCACCAGGCTGAAGCTGTGTACCTGCAGCGACTCGAGTACTTTAAAAAAGACATCCTGTATACGTGCTACCTGGATGTGCAGGGGGATCAGCTCCTTTTTGCGCGTGGTGTCTTTTTCATCCACTTTCATCACCAGCGAAGGATTTACCATGCGAAAGTGGTCTACGCTGAGCTTGCGTCGAAAGATCAGTTGAAAAACATGCGAGAGCTTGAGTGAGAGCGTGTCGGCATGCAGGTAGAAATTGCTGTTGGCGCTGTCGGGGTATACGGGAGCGATGTCAATTCCTGTTGTGCGTACCACCATGTGCAGCGGATCGACCCGGATTTTTTTGGCATCTAGCCGGTACCGGCCGTCGGACAATACCGATACCATCTTTTTTACCGCATAGGTCGATTGCAGGCGAACGAAAAGGCCTACGCTCAATACCAGCGCCAGGAGGAAAGCTCCCAGCAGGATGTAGAGGAGGTTTTTTCGAGAGGGCCGATTCATTTTTCAAGATAGTGAAAAAAAAAGTATGCACTCGTCTGCACAACAGCAGCCTCAAACCATAAACCACCGTCAATTAATTTCCGCGCCGGGCTGAATGTGCTCTTGTGGACGAATAAAATGCAGGCGACCGTTCTCACCCGAGGCCATCAGGATCATACCGTTACTTTCGATGCCGCGCATTTTGCGGGGCGCCAGGTTGGCGACCACCACTACCTGTTGCCCTGTAAGGTCTTCGGGTTTGAAATGCTGGGCGATGCCGCTTACGATGGTGCGGGTTTCGACACCCATATCGATCGTCAGTTTGAGCAGCTTATCGGCTTTCTCCACTTTCTCGGCGTGAACGATGGTGCCGGCCCGAAGGTCGATCTTCGCAAAATCGTCGAACTGGACAGTGGGTTTGAGGTTTGAGATTTGAGGTTTAAGGTTTGAGGTGTCGTTGTCGGCTACAGAAGAGGTGTTGCCCGCCGGTGCAGAGGCATCGGGCACACCGGTAGCGCCGGGGCGGATGCTGTTGTTGCGCAGCTTTTCAACCTGGTAGCTGATCTCTTCGTCTTCGATTTTGCGGAAGAGCAGTTCGGGCGCACGGAGGCTGTAGCCGACGCTCAGCAGCTTTGGTTTCCCGGCATTTTCCCAGTCGAGCATCTTGTCGACCACCTTGAACATGTGCAGCATTTTTCGAGCAGTATGGGGCAGGAACGGGTTGACCAGGATGGCCAGGTTAGCGCAGGTCTGCAGGCAGATATGCAGGGTATTGTCGATGTTCTGCTGTGCGGCGGCGGTTGGCTTGCCGTCGTCACCGGTCTCCTTCACTTTTTTCCAGGGCTCTTTCGTTTGCAGGTAACGGTTACCGATACGTGCCAGGTCGATCACTTCGAATTGTGCTTCGCGGAACTTATAATTCTCGATCAGCCCTTCCACGGTTCCAGCGGTTCTGGCCAGTTGCGCCAGCATATCCCGATCGGCTTCGGTGAGGGCATCTGCATGCAGCGCCGGCACTTTGCCGCCCGTGAGCTTGTGCATCAGCACCATGGCGCGGTTCACGAAATTGCCGAAGATATCGGTGAGCTCGCTGTTGGCGGCGTCCTGGAAGCCTTTCCAGGTGAACTCGCTGTCTTTCGTTTCGGGAGCGATCTGCGTAAGGTAATAACGAAGCGCGTCAACAAGACCGCCGCCGCCATTTTCCTTCTTCACGAAATCGTTGATATAATCCTGCATGTCGAGCTTCCAGTTGCGGCTGGTGCTCATCTTGTCGCCCTCGAGGTTGAGGAACTCGTTGGCGGGAACATTGTCGGGCAGAATATTACCGTGCAGCTTTAGCATCACGGGGAAGATGATGCAATGAAAAACAATATTGTCTTTCCCGATAAAATGCACCAGCTTGGTGTCTTTGTCGTTCCAGTAAGGATGCCAGTCGCGGTTATTGTCGAGGGCCCACTGTCTGGTGGCGCTGATATACCCGATGGGTGCATCGAACCAAACATAGAGCACTTTTCCGTCGGCGCCGGCCACCGGCACCTCGATGCCCCAGTCGAGGTCGCGGGTTACGGCGCGGGGTTGTAATCCACCGTCGATCCAGCTCTTGCACTGGCCCACTACGTTGGCGCGCCAGTTGTCGCCATGCTCACCCACGATCCAGTTACGCAGAAATTCTTCGTGCCGGTTCAGGGGCAGGTACCAATGGGTGGTTTTCTTTTTCACCGGCGGTTCGCCGCTCAGGGTCGACACCGGGTTGATAAGTTCATCGGGACTTAGCGAGGCGCCACATTTTTCGCACTGATCGCCATAGGCGCCATTGAAGCCGCAATTAGGGCAGGTGCCTTTGATATAGCGGTCGGCCAGGAAGCTGCCGGCTTTGATATCGTAATATTGTTCGGTTTCTTTGGTTTCCAGTTCACCGGCATTGTTCAGTACAGTAAAGAACTCCCGCGCGGTTTCGTGGTGGATCGGTGCGCTGGTACGGTGATAGATGTCGAAAGAAATACCCAGGTCTTCGAAGTTCTGCCGGGTGATTTCGTGGTATTTATCGATGATGGCCTGTGGCGTGGTATGCTCTTTCATGGCCTGGATAGGAATAGCGGTGCCATGCTCGTCGCTGCCGCATACAAAGGCGACATCTCTTTTTTGCGCGCGAAGGTAACGGGCATAGATATCCGCCGGCAGGTAAGCGCCTGCCAGGTGGCCGACGTGTTTCAGTCCGTTGGCGTAAGGTAGCGCGGCAGTAACGAGGTAACGTTTCGGTAATGTCATGAGGCAAAAATAAACATAGTTTGTGGTTTGTGGTGTTCACCCGTCAGGTGCCACCCGACGGGTAGGCGTTAGAAACAGGCTAAGTCTGATTATTTATTTACCTGGGGACCATTGCTTTATTTGCGGAATAAGAGATGCGTTTTGGTCCACCCGTCAGGTGCCACCCGACGGGTGGCACCTGACGGGTGAACACCTCAAACCTCGTTCAGCCGCACCCGTTCCCCCACACTCAGCTCATACTTTACCCCTTCTTTCAACGCAAAATTTTCACGGTCATGGCTAACCGGAAAACCGAAGCAGATGGGGTAATCGGCCGTAGCAAGCAGCTCGCGCATCAGTTCATGGACCGATTTGCCGAAGGGCCGCGTGGTGTCTTTGGTTTCGGTAAAGCCGCCGATAATAAGACCGCCCAGCCCATCGAGCCAGCCCGCTCTTTTTAGCTGCACCATCATCCGGTCTACGGTGTACACGTATTCGCCCACGTCTTCCATGAAGAGTATCCGCCCGCGGGTTTTGGGCGCCGACGAAGTGCCGATGGCGTGCACCAGCATGCTGAGATTGCCGCCGATCAGCCGGCCCGTTGACCGGCCGGGGCGGTTGAAAGGATGTGTCGCCGCGGTATATTTCGCTTTAATGCCTTCCAGCGCCTGGCGCAGCGACTGTACCCAGACATTCGCATATTCGCCGTCGTTGAAAGCCGCGGCCATGGGGGCATGCAGGGTCGCTATTTTGAAATTCTGCACAATGTGCAGGTGCAGCACGGTGATGTCGCTGTACCCGATGATCCACTTGGGTTTTTTTACGAACCGGGTAAAATCAAGCCGGTCGAGCAGGCGGCTGGTGCCATAACCCCCGCGGCCGCACAATATCGCTCCCAGCGAATCATCATTGAGCATCTGCTGCAGGTCGGCCAGCCGCTCGTCGTCGGTTCCCGAAAAATAGTTGACTGAGCGGCTGTTCATGGTGGCGCCGGGTACCGGTTCATATCCCCAGGCGCGCAACTGCTCCAGGCAGGTCTGGTATTTTTCAGGTGACATGAAGCCGGCGGGGCAAACCAGGCCGATCCTGTCTCCTTTTTGTAGAAAAGCGGGCTGTTTCACGTATCAATGGTATATGAAATGAATGTATTGGAAGATGAAAATAAGGCTTTCGGCAAGTTTTCCGGTCGCCGGCAAAGGAAAGACGCCCTCTGACCGTCCAATTACCCGAATACGTAATGTGTATGAAGAATTTTGCTTTCCTGTTTGCGGCAATGGTGTGCAGCCTGGCCGCTCTGTCGCAGAACTCGCTCCGGGGCCGGATCAGCGACAGTAGCTCCAAGGCGCCGCTGGCAGGCGCAACGATACAACTGAAGAACAGCAATGCCAGCCGCAATGCCGTCAGCGCCCGCGCAGGCGATTTCACCATAACAGATATTCCCAACGGCTCCTACAAGCTCACCATCAGCTTCATCGGCTATACCGATGTGGAGAAAACCCTGACTTTCGACGGGAAACCGGTTGATCTGGGGAATATCCGGCTCAACAAAGGCAGCGATAACCTTGAAGAGGTGGTGGTAAAAGCTACGCCGCCCCCGGCCCAGCAAAAAGGCGACACGGTACAATTCAACGCCAGCCAGTTCAAGGTGAATGCCGACGCCAATATCGAAGACCTGGTGAAGAAAATGCCGGGCATCCAGGTCGATAACGGCCAGGTGAAGGCCCAGGGCGAACAGGTGAAAAAAGTAACGATCGACGGCCGGGAATTCTTCGGCGATGATGCCTCGGCCGCGCTTCGCAACCTTCCGGCCGACGTGGTAGACAAGATACAGGTATTCGACCGGCTCAGCGACCAGGCGCAGCTTACGGGCGTTGACGATGGCAACGGGTACAAGGCCATCAATGTGGTTACCCGCGCCGACCGGCGCAATGGCCAGTTCGGTCGCGTATATGCGGGCTATGGCACCGACGACCGCTACCAGGCGGGCGGCGCCGTTAACTTCTTTAAGAAAAACCGCCGCATTTCACTGGTAGGGCTCTTCAATAATATCAACCAGCAGAACTTCTCGGGATCGGACATTCTGGGCCTTACCGGATCGGGAAGCGGTCGCGGCGGCGGTGGCGCGGGCCGTGGTGGTCCCGGCGGTTTCGGCGGCGGTAATAATTTCACCGTGGCCAACAGCAGCGGTATCACCACTACCAATTCGCTGGGTGTAAACTACAGCGACCTTTGGGGCAAGAAATTCAACGTAACCGGCAGCTATTTTTTCAACAACGGCATCAACGATAACAATACCACCTCTAACCGAGAACTGCTGAATACCGGCGACTCATCCACCTTTTACAAGGAAACCGGCTTCAACCGCAACAAGAGCACGAACCACCGCGTAAACATGCGCATGGAATACAATATCGATTCCAACAATACCCTTATCATTACGCCCAGCTTCAACCTGCAGCATACCGACAATGCCAGCAAAACGGTGGGCGCCATGAACGGGCAATCGGGCGTACCCATCAGCACCACCGATAACCGGAACTACACCGTAGGCGATGGTATCAGCTTCAATAACTCGGTCATGTTCAGGCATGGCTTTACCAAAAAAGGGCGATCGCTGGTGCTGGGCCTTACCACGGGCATCAATAACCGCGAATCAACGCAGGATGTAACCGCTATCTCCAGCTTTTTCAAAGTGCAAACCGAATACGACAGCCTGCTGCAGCAACAGCGGTCGAATACAAAATCGTACAACCTGTCGGGTAATATCGCCTATACCGAGCCTGTCGGCAAAAAAGGATTGCTGCAGTTCAGCTACAACCCATCGTACACGTACAGCGACGCCGACCAGAAAACATACCGGTTCGACGGCAATACCGATAAATACAGCATTCTCGATACCAGCCTGTCGAACGTATTCGACAACCGCGTCACCACGCATCGCGGCGGCATCACCTATCGCATGGGCGACCGCGATAAAAACATCAATATCGGCTTCGACCTTCAGAATGCCATGCTGAACAGCAACCAGACCTACCCGCAGCAGGGCACTATCAAGCGATCGTTCTTCAATATTCTGCCCAATGCGATGCTGCGCTTCAATTTCACGACCCGCAGCTCCATCCGGATGTTCTATCGGGCCGGCACCAACAATCCTTCGGTGAACCAGTTGCAGAATGTGATCAACAACAACAATACCTTGTTCCTTACTACCGGTAATCCCGACCTGGGGCAGAGTGTCAGCAACCGGCTGGGCGGCCGTTTTACGTACACCAACAGCCAGAAAGGAAACAGCTTTTTCATCAACTTCTTTGGTACGCAAACCGACGGCTTTATTACCAATGCCACGTATCGCGCTACCCAGGATTCGGTGCTGACGCCTTCGGTTACCCTGTATAAGGGGGCGCAGTTGTCGAAGCCCATCAACCTGAACGGCTACTGGAATACGAATACGCTGCTTACGTACCTGTTTCCGCTCAAGTTCATGAAAAGCAACCTGACCATTAACGGCGGACTCGCGTACCTGCGCACACCGGGCATGATCAATAATGTGCAGAATATTTCGAACAGCTATACCTATTCAGGCGGACTGGGATTAACCAGCAATATCAGTGAGTATGTCGATTTCAACCTGAACTATAACGGCAGTTACAACAATGTAACCAACAAGGTGCAGCAGTCGCTGAACAACCATTATTTTTCGCAGGTAATAGGGATGGGTGTAAACCTGGCCAGCAAGAACGGCTGGATATTTCAAACCGACGTGAACAACCAGATGTATCGCGGGTTAACCGCTTCGTATAACCAGAATTACTGGCTGTGGAACATGGCAGTTGGTAAGAAATTCCTGAAAGAGCAAAAGGGCGACCTGCGCCTGTCGGTGTTCGACCTGCTGAAGCAAAACAGGTCGATTACACGTACCGTATCGGCCGACTATATCGAAGACCTGCAAACCCAGGTGCTGACCCAGTATTTCATGCTGACTTTTACCTACCGGATCAAGAACTTCGGCAAGGCGCCGGCGCAGAAGCAGGAGCGGAATTTTTACCGCGACGGACCGCCGGGTATGATGGGACCGGGCACGATGCCCCCTGGCGGAGGTATGGGCCGGCCTCCGGGCACGATGGAATAAAGGAATGAACTAATTTCGTTCACCCACCACCAACTAACCATTACGCGTGAACGAAAAAGATTTTATTGAGCGGTTAAGGAACGGAGACGAAAGCGCTTTCCGGGCACTGGTGGACGCTTGGAAAGACAGAATATACAATACCTGCCTGGGGCTGGTGCAGCAGGGCGAAGACGCCGAAGATTGTACCCAGGAAGTGTTTATCACCGCCTATCGAAAAATCGGCCAGTTTCGCGAAGAGGCGGCGGTGGGGACCTGGCTGTATCGCGTTGCGGTGAACCGTTCGCTTGACCTGCTGCGCAAGCGGTCGCGCGAAAAGCAGCACGGTGAATGGATCGACTTTCAACACCCGGGCGTGCAACTGGAAAAAAAGCAGGATGCGGCCATCCTGTTCAGGGCCATCCGCCAATTACCTGAAAACCAAAAAGTGGCCTACCAGTTGCAGCAGATGGAGAACCTGAGCCAGCGTGAGATCGCCGCCGTGATGGATATTTCTGAAAGCGCCGTGGAAGGATTGCTGCAACGGGCCCGGAATACGTTGAGAAAAATATTAATTACCTATCTGGATAAAAACAAATGAGATGGACAATCAAACACCGTTGAACAACAGGATCGATGAGATCCTGAACAGCCTGCAGGGGATGCAACGGGCCACGGCCTCTCCGCATTTGTACACCCGTATCAAACCGGCGCTCGCTAAACCGGAGCCCTTCTGGATACAACTGGCAAGATTTGTTTCCAGGCCCGCCATCGCCTATTCGCTCAGCGCCGTGCTGGTGCTGGTCAATATCTGGTTCATTCTTTCATCCCCCCCGGTAAAAGCCGAAATAGCCAATGAACAGCTCAGCACCCTGGCGGCAGAATACCACCTGTCGTCGGTGAGCTTACTTGATCCCCCTAATAACCTGCCATGAACCGTATCAATAACAAGACCCTGCTCCTGATCATTGCCGTATTGCTGCTAAGCAATATTTTCCTGCTGGTTTTTTACCGGCTGCCACCCAAAGAAAACCAGGACAAAGGGCCGGTTGATTATATGGCCCGCGAACTGAACCTCGACGAGCGGCAGCGGGCGGGTTTTGATGAGCTGTGGACGGCCAACAGGGCGCGTAACAAACCGTATTACGACTCGCTGCGGCTGATAAAAGACAGCCTGTTCGGCCTGCTGCCTGTTCAGCCTGCACCCGATTCGCAGATCCAGGCCATGACCTTACGCATCAACCAGTACGACAACCGGATTCTGTTGAACAACTTTGATCATTTTAAAAAGCTGCGCGCCATTTGCGATGCTGAGCAGCAGGTAAAGCTCGATACGGTGATCCGGAAAATGGGCCGCCGCCGCCGGTAGTTTTTCCATTCCTGCCTTAGGCAACAGGCTCTTCTGCCAGGGTAGCGCGTTCAGGGGCGGCTGCCGTATCTTGTTTCTTTCCCCGCATTTTACTCCAGATCGCGGTGCCGGCGCCCGCTACGGCCAGCGCTATGAGTTTCCAGAATTTCAGCAGTATGACGAAAAAGCCTGTCTTTGCGAGTATCTTGCCGGCAACCAGTCCGCCGACTGTCCAGGCCGCCACATTGTCCACCCCGTCGTCGTAGTCTTCGTACCGGCTTCCGGGCTGAAAGGCGATGCTGCACACTACGTTACCGACCTGCTGTTTAACCACCGGCAGCTCATTCATGCCGGCCACGGCGTTGAGCAGGTAGATGCCTTTCCGGCCCAGCACGCGGATATTGTAATTGAGGGTATGCAGGCTGTCTTTTCCGAACCGCAGCTCTTTGGCCCAGTGCAGGGTCTTGCGCTGCCGGTCGTAGAAGGGTGTGGCGGCCCAATTGACAAATTCGACCGATTCAAAGCCATTGGCCACCCGTGCATTGTTGGCGTCGTGCACTTCCTTCTGTTGATCAGCCAGCAACTGGTCGTAATTGATATCGGCGGCATCATCGTCGTTTACATACCCCATTTCATCGTAGCTGATGGTAAAGGCCCAGCTATCGGGAGAAAGCACGCCCCGGTCGGCCGGCACCAGCAGACCGATGATGCTGCTGTCGGGCGGGTTGCCCCAAAGGCTCGTCAATACGAACCGGGCCTGCTGCGGATCGAGAAAACGGAAGCCTGCCGGCACCCGGAGGGAGGCATTGCCGGCTGATAACGATATGATACCGGTTTGGTACTGAAGCGAATTTTCAAGTGAATCGACGCGCCACTGAAGGCTGTCTGTTTCCAGCACGAGAATGCTGTCGGCAGCCGCGTCCTGCGCCCGGCACAAAAAAGGCAACAGGAATAGCGCTACCAGGGTGGTAAGCCTGTTTTTCATAAGGGTAGAATCAATTGGCGGTAAAATACAATATAAGGCTGGTTTATGCAAGCCTTTGGCCGGCGGCGGTTCAGGCCCGCAGCAGGCGCGCGGGCAATTGCAGCAGTCCCTTAACGAGACCCAGCACACCTTCCACCGCAAATCCCAGGATGCGGAACGGCAGCATCAGCAGCCATACCAGCGGATAGAGCACCAGGGCCAGCAGGGCAACGGGCCAGCAAAGAATAAACAGGATCACCCAAAGCAGAAAACGGATCATAGCCATTTTTTTAAACAGACGTTATTT
>JBDHYM010000006.1:0-40859 GCA_039811405.1 Flavihumibacter sp.
CTGAGAATAGGCCAGCCTTTTTCGCGCAGCCAGTCTTTGTCTTGCGTAACCCGGTAATAGTTCCAGGCGGCGATGGCTACACAGGCGGAGATATGGTGCTCAAAGGGTCCGCTGAGCGCCCATACCGGTGTTTCCTCCACGCCTTTCTCCGCGCTCTCCCACGGAAACATCGCGCCTTTAAACCCTTTGGAGAAAGCGTTGCGGCGTGCGGCTTCCAGCCGTTGAAAACGATATTCCACGATGCTCCTGGCAAGTTCGGGGTGCAGCACCAGCACCGCCGGGTACATCCACAATTCGGTATCCCAGAAAACGTGGCCGTTGTATCCCAGCCCGCTCAGGCCCATCGGCGAGGGCGACAATGCGGTATTCTCACGAACGAATGAATAGAGATGATACAGCATGCTATGCACATCCTGCTGCGCCTGCGGGTCGCCTTCTATCTGCACGTCGCTCTCCCATAAACGGCTCCATGCCTGGCGATGGAACTGCAGCAGGCGGTCGCGCCCTTCGAGCCGCGCATAGATAGTAAGCCGCTCGGCTTCGTTCAGCGGGTCGTCGTGGTGCGCCGAGGTGATTGAAGTGCCGGCGATAGAAAAGCGATAGGTTTCGCCTGCTTTCATCGGCTGGCTGAATTTCATCAGGTGCATGTTGTTATCCCACATCTCGTGGATAACGCGCGGCTCTTTACCATGCGGTTCATTGAACAGGAATGAATTGGATGCGCAGAGCTGCAGTTTTCCCGTGGGGCTTTTAGCTGTGCTCGTAAGCAGGCTCAGCACTACGTGCGGCCGGTCTATCTCATTGTAATAGTTCTGTACATCTTTCAGCAGGTCGGGCGCTTCCATCACGCTCGAAGCGGTGATCCGGATGTCTTTTTTTGCTTCCACGCTTACATCCATCAGTACCGTGAACGGCAACTGCCGTAGCGCGTAATACGTATAGGTGACGCTTGCCTTTCCCGGAATGTCGAAACTGGTGGTAAACGACGCCTCGCGCATGTTCAGCTCCTGCCGCATGCCCTGCACGGCATTCGACTGCACGCGGCTGCCGTCGATCTCCAGGTTCATGTTCAGCAAATTAAACGAGCGGATGAAATTGCTGACGCGGCCTCGTCCGTACTGGTCGTATACACCGGCCAGTACTACATCTTTCACTTTAAAAGGCTCGGGCGACGATACTACGCCCAGCATACCGTTGGCGACGGTTATACCGTAGTAGTTCGATGGCTGTATATCGGTGGCAGCAATTTTCCAGGGATCCGGTTGTGCAAAGCCATAACATGCAGACAGCAGGAATGTGAAAAGGAAAAGGATATGTTTTTGCATAATGCTCAATTTATACCACAACGGTTGATTAAATTTACCAAGTTTATCAAGTACTGCCAGAATCGTATGCTACGAGGCCGAAAGTTTTTGCTGATCCTTTTGCTGGCGGCTGTAGGCCTGCTGCTGCTGCTGTCGGTGGCTGTTCCCATTACTTTCCGTGAGGAGATCACTGTGCCGTTGGGGATGACCCGCACTACCGAGCTGTTCACCGACCGCAGCATGCTGGGTAAGTGGGTGGTTCCGGGCATCAGCAGCGGGGATGACAGCGTATATGTGCGCCGCGCCCGTCCCGACCGGGTAGAGCTGGTATATCATGTGGACGGCGACGATCACCTGTACGAATACCTCCTCGAACGCCTCCGCGAGCCCCGGCGCAGTTGCGCGGTTCGGCTGGAAAAATCCACCAGCCTCTGGAAACATTATTTTGATGCCAGCCCGGTCGACCGGCTGGCCCGCGCCTCCCTCGAAAGCCTGCAGGTTTTTGCCAATGACTCTAAAAAACTATACGGGTTCCGGATCGGTATCGGTCAGCCGGCCGACAGCAGCTACCTGTTCATGACACGCCAGGTGCCCCGGGCATTGCAATACATTCAACCCGTGCTGCTGCTCGATTCGCTGATCGAGTTTGCCAATCACCGCTTCATGCGTTATAACGGCAACCGCTATACGAACAGTGATCCGCGGCCGAACGGTACGGTGCAGGTAACCGTCGGCATCGGCATAGAAGGAAGCCCCGTCTTACATGCCGGCGATCCGGTAACAGTAAAAAAAAGTCCGCCCGGCCAGCAGCAGGTACAACTGGAGTACAGCGGTCTGATGACCGGGCTGCCCACGGCATATAAAGCCCTTGATCAGTATAAGCGCGATCATGGCATCATCGTTACCGATATACCCCTTGAGATGCTGATCAGCCCAGGTTATGGATTCGGCGCCACCGACACCGTATCTTTGAAGTTGGTAACACCCTACCTGACGAATAATCCGTGATAAAACATGTCGCTAAAAAGAACGCTTTTCATTGGCTTACCCCTGGTTTTGATAGTGCTGGTAGCGCTCTATTATCCGGTTACCGAAACCAGCGAGGTATCGCTCCCTGTTCCGATAGAAAGGGCGATACGGCTGATTACTGAACCCGGCCATATCAAAAAATGGTATCCGCCTTTTACAGCTGCCGATACCGACACTTCCCGGCAGACCGAAAAGCAATGGATATTAAAAAATGGAGCGCTGCAATTGTCACTGAAAGACGCAAATACCATTTCCGCCACGCTGTTCCTGTCGAATGCAACGCAGGAAGCCGCTTTTTTCTACCATACCTCGCCCGACTCCGGTTATGTCGACCAGACCAAAATAACCATGAGCTGCAAAAAAAACCGGCTCGGCTATTTCAACGGCCGGAACCAGCTGATTGGCCTGGCACAGGAAAGCCTCCGGTCGCTGGAAACATACGCCGGCAATACAGCACGTTTGTACGGACTGGATATCCGCCATATAGTGGTCACTGATACTGCTTTTCTTTTTACCCAGGCAACCACCACGTGGGGGGCGGTCAAACCGACCGTTGAGGCCCTTTACACGGAACTTGACCGTTTCGCCGCTGTAAGGAATGCGGGTACCGGGGGGATACGAATCATCAATATCAAACCGCTGGGCAGCGACAGCATACGAATATCGGTGGGATTAGGCATTCAGCAGTACCTGAACCTGCCCCTGAACGGAAAGATTATGTATCGCAGCATGCCGGTGGGAAAGAGATTGCTGGAGGCCTCGTTCAAGGGACGGTATGTTGACTTACTGAAGGCCTTCCAGGGTATTGACGACTATGCGCGCGATCATCGTCTTACAAATGTCGCCATTCCTTACGCGCGGTTTTCCACTGCACGGTATGATTATGAAGAGGGCGACATCATCGATATGATGGTATATTACCCGGTAAACTGACCAATTGCAGGCTATCGCTGTTTTTTGCCAGTACAAGCGCATTGAATGCCGTTTTACCCTGTATGGTAATGGGCAGCGCATGACGAACCTGGCCCTTAATCACCAGGCCGGGAAGACCATGCACCTCAAAACCGCCGCCGGCTTTTCCCAATAACAGACTGCCGAAATCGGCATCATTCCGGCCCATCTGTATATTGTTATCGTAGTAGTTGCCGAAAAGCAGCAGATCCGTATTTCCATCGCTGTTATAATCGCAGGGCGCCACGGTTTTCACAGGCGACAACTGCAGTTCCCAGGGCAGCGCCTGCGTGCTGAAATTCCCTTTACCGTCGTTGATCAGCACGGCATTGCTGAAGTAGTTTACCGTAAGCACCTGCGATGTTTCCAGTTTGTCTTTGCCGAACATGTCCACTAGGCTCGATTTGGCAAAGTCGGCGGCATACAGGAACCGCTTTTTCAGGTAGGGCAATTGCCGCTCCATCTCCATTTTATTGGGAAAAGGCTTTTCCTGCCCACGGATATAGTAAGTAACTATTTGCTCTTTCCGGCCATTACCGTCGAAGTCATTGTAATACAGCCTTACCGGCTCCTTCTCCGTCGGTTTCAACCGGAAATTCTCCCCGGTATTTCCGGCAACAATATCGAGGTCGCCGTCGCCATCAACATCCACGGCTTTGACTGTACTCCACCAGCCTTTTTCCGCAGTCAGCGCACGTGCGGTAAACTTTCCGCCCTTGTTTTCCAACAGGGTAACGGAGCCCCATTCGAGCGACAGCAGCAGGTCGGGGTCGCCATCTTTATCGAGGTCTGTCCAGGCGGCGCTGGTTACCATGCCGACAGACGACAGGGCGGGCGCCATTTCATGGGTACGATCGGTAAACTGCCCCTTGCCATCGTTTATCAGCAGGTAAGACGCGGGTGTGCTACCATAGTCGTACACATTGCAGCGGGCGCCCAGGAATATATCGGGCGCGCCGTCGCCGTTTACATCGGCAACGGCCAGCGCACCCGCCGTCATATAAATCGTATCTAGCACGGAAGCGATTCTTTGCAGTTGCCCGTGACCGTTATTAAGATAAATTCTCGACTGGCGCGGGGGGGTCCGGCCATAATATTCGTTGCCGCCCGACGCCACCACCAGGTCGGGACTACCGTCGTTGTTCAGATCGGCCCATACGGCGTCTACATCTTCGTAGCTGCTGTCGGCAGCCAGCGCCGGTTGAGGCAGGAGGCTAAAACGGCCGTTGCCCTGCTGCACAAATATGGCGCTCTTCTTATCACGCGCCGATCCAATGAAGAAGTCCTGGCGGCCATCGTTATTAATGTCTGCCACGGCCAGTGCCGGTCCTTCTGTGGATAATTTATGCGGCAGCAATTGCTCGCGATCGAATTCGCCGAAAGCATCTTCTTCATGCCTGAATCGCAGGTCACTGGCAGCGGTGATATCTGTCATCAGCGGAAGGCCTGCATCGCGATGCGGCAAAAACTTTCTTTTGTCGAGCCTGGGTAAGCCAACTGTATAAGTCAGCGAAATTCTAGGTTTGCTGCTATCCACGGTAACACGGCTGAAACTGTTGTCCGGCCATACCAGAAATATGGAATCAGGCAGCGCGCTGCCCCAGGGAATGAGCATGGGCGCCTCCATCGACGACTGGAATCCATGTACCGCTGATTTTTCATAGGTCCTGATGGCGCCGCCTTTATCGAACACGATCAGAGTGGCGCCCAGAGCGTTCCGGTTGCCGGGTGCACCTTCCAGTTGCAATGTAAATGCCTTTTTTTGAGCGCCGATCTCGTTCCTGTACAGCAGCGCTGGGTCTCCGATATTGTTGACAACGATATCGAGATCGCCGTCGTTGTCAAAATCCGCATATACGGCACCGTTAGAAAATGTTTTCGGCGCACCATTCAGATCGGCGGTTATATCGTTGAACCGGAGGTTGCCCGTATTCCGGAAGAACCGGTTCGGTAATTTGATCTCGGGGAATTGATCCGACAAGGCCAGTTCTTTTTCTCCCAGGTTGTTTTGCCTGATTTGCATCTGCACTTCATCGTTGGATACGAAGTTCACAAAATCCATATCATTCATGCGCTTGGGGATGCCGTTGGATACAAAAAGATCTTTTAACCCGTCGTTGTCAAAATCCATCCATAGCGGCGCCCACGACCAGTCTGTAGCATACACCCCTGCATATAGTCCGACCTCACTGAACATGCCGTTGCCCCGGTTGTACTGAAGGTTATTCCGGGTGTACTGGTAATTGTATCCGTATCCGATCTTGGTGTAGAAAAGATTGTACTCATCCTCTCCCAGCGACCGTTTGAGAATATAGGGATCGTCGGGAAGCATATCCATCGAAATGATTTCCGGCTGCATGTCGTTATTCACATCGGCCACATCTACGCCCATTGAAAACTGCGACGTATGCATTATCCGATTGGTCAGCTCTTCCCTGAACCGTCCATTACCCTGGTTGATATACAGGTAATCGTTTTCATGAAAATCGTTGCCGACATAGATATCGGGATAGCCATCGAGATTGATGTCGGCGATGGCAATACCAAGCCCATATCCGATTACCGAGCTATTGATGCCCGATTCGCGGGTGGCGTCGATAAAATGACCGCCATCGTTCCTGAAATAGCGATCGCCCGACAGCGGATGAAAGCTGTTTTCGAACAGTTTTCTTTCACCGAAAGTTCCGTTGTGGTGTACGGAGTGATTGAGCAGGTACATGTCGAGATCGCCGTCGAGATCGCCGTCGAAGAATGCAGCCTGGGTGGAGAATCCCGAAAAATCAACGCCCCATTCGGCCGCGGCATCGCGATACTGCGGTATGCCGTCTTTTATGCCGGTGCATAATAGGAGCTGATTTTTCCCCTTCAGCGCTTCATATTGACCTACGCGGCATACATAGATATCGAGCAGGCCGTCGTCGTTAACATCGGCCACCGATACGCCGGTAGACCAACTGCTGTCGGCGGGAATCCCCGCCAGATCGGTCACGTCTTTGAACTGCATGCCACCCTGGTTCAGGAATATCCGGTCGCGGTGCTGGTTGCTGGCAAAGAACAGATCGATCTTTCCGTCGTTGTTGAAATCACCGGCGCCCACGCCGGCGCCGTTGTAGAAATACATATACCTGAACAGGTTAAATTCCCGTGTCGATGTGAGTTCGTTTACAAAATGCAAACCGGTTGCATCAGCACCGAGGGCGGTAAAGGCAGCAGGCTTAACGGCAGCTTCGCGACAACCTGCCAGCAACACCAATAACATTACTGCATAGTTTCTCATGGCTGCTGTTTACTTTTGACCGGCAGAAACAATACGGGGTAGTCGTTGTTCCGGGAGAACAGCCATGCATTGGCGCCTTTGTAGCGAATGGGTTGAATATCCCTTATCATACCGGTCAGCTGTATGCCCGAAGTCTTATTATCGATATAGCTAAATCCTTTTCCGCGTTTATAACGCAATACATGGCCGAAGCTGGCATCGATACGGCAGAACTGCGGCTGGAGGTTGAAACAATTACCACCCATGAAGATAGTGGTTTCATCGCCTGCGACCGGTGCCACGCTGATGGCGTTCACCGACGACAACTGTACTTCGTAGGGTAGCAGCTCGATCTCGAACCGGCCGTTGCCGGTGTTTCGTGCGAAAACAGATGCGCCTTCATTGAATTCGGTCACGACGGCTTTCCGGAGCATATCGGCGGGAAACAGTTCCTGGATTGATTTCGTTGCATATTGCTCATGCCGGAGGTTTTGTTTTTTCAATCCCGGTAACTGGTCCGTCAGCTCGCGTTTCATAAACACTGGCATGTCTTTACCGCCCACCGTGCGTGTCAATATCTTTTCAGACTCGCCATTCTGGTCAAAATCGCCCATCCACAATTTAACGGGGTCGGCCGAATCGGGTCGGAGGTAAAAATTCAGGCCGATATTGCCCAGCAGCAAATCATTGCGGCCGTCTTTATCGAGGTCGGCCACGGCCATCGACTGCCACCAGCCTTTTTTACCGGCGAGATTTGTGGGCAGGGCAACGAATGCATTTCCTTTTCGTACAAATATGGAAGGCGCCATCCATTCGCCGGTGATTACCAGATCCTTTTTCCCGTCGCCGTCCATGTCGGCCCACTGCGCAGCCGTAACCATGCCCGCAGTGGCCAGCGCAGGACACCAGGTAGCAGTTTGGTTGCTGAAACCACCCCTGCCATCATTGATGAAAATGGCGCTTGCAGGCGATTCTCCGAATAGCTTTGGTTTGGAGCGTGCGCCGATAAACAGGTCAAGGTCGCCGTCGCCATCAATATCGTCGGCAATGGCTACAGCAATATTGGCGGTATTGGGAGGAAAGGCATCGGCTTTTAATTCAAAATTGCCCTTGCCATCGTTGATGAAAAGACGGTGCTGCAGGGCTGCGCCCTGTTGTTCGAAGTTTCCGCCGGCGCCGATATACAGGTCGGGGTCATTGTCGTTATCTGCATCAAAGAACAATACGGCCACATCTTCCGTTCCGCGAAGCGCATTGATCGCAGGCAGTTCCGTCCGGATAAAGCCGTTCGGCGTTTGCAGGTATAAAATACGGGGCTGGTTCAAAGAGCCGCCGATATAGATATCTTCCAGGCCATCTCCATTCACATCGGCCTTCGCTATTTTCGGGCCTTCGCGCGACAGCAGGTACGGAATATTCCTTTCATAATAAAAATCTATATAGTCGTCTTCCTGGTGCTTGTCGAAGGGTTCCGGCTCGGCGGCATGATACAAGGCCGTGGTTGTTTCCACCGGCATTGTATAGGGCCTGGCGGCGGCGGATTCTGCCAGGCTGTACACAGAATCAACGGCAGGTTTGATCAGCAGATCAACGTGCCGGTCGGGCCAGATTACCTGCACCGAATCGGGCTGGCGGTCGCCAAGGCCCATAATAATTTTATAATCGACCGACGATTGAAATCCCCGCGTGGGGATCAATTCACGGATCAGCACCTTGTCGCCGCTGAACAATTTTATCAGTGATCCAATGGCAAAGGTATTTGCACCACTGCCGGTAAGCTTAAACCCTATATAGTGCGATGAATCTTTTTGCCTGGTATGGTTGCGGTAAATGAATGCCGGCTGATTGGCATTATTGACCACGAGGTCGAGATCGCCGTCATTGTCAAGGTCGCCATAGGCTGCGCCATTGGAGAAAGAGGGTTTGTTAAGTCCCCAGTCAGCGGACTTATCAGTAAAAGATAACCGGCCGTTGTTATGGAACATCTTATTTGCAATGGGCCTCGACGGCATTTTTTTGATGATCTCATCCATTTCTTCGCGCCTGCCGGTCATCACCATTTTCTGGATAATGTCGTTGGCGAAAAAATCGATAAAATCCTGGTCGGTCAGGTCCTGGTAAATGCCGTTACACACAAAAATGTCTGAATTGCCGTCGTTATCGCCGTCGAAAATCAGTCCGCCCCAGCTCCAGTCGGAAGCGGCCACCCCGCTGTAGAAGGCGGTTTCCATGAATTTCCCGTTGCCGTTGTTCACCTGCAGGGTGTTCTGCATAAATTGGTTATAGAACCCCGATTTCTGCTTCAGTCGTTGCAGGTCGATATTTTCAAAAGCCGTGGTGGTTTTAAGCCTGGTTTCATCATCTGGCAGCATTTCGGTGACGAAAATATCCGGCTGTCCGTCGTTGTTGATATCAGCCATATCGGCACCCATCGACGAGTGGCTGATATGCCCCATATAATCTTCCAGCGATTCTTTAAAGGTTCCGTTGCGTTGGTTGATGTAGAGATAGTCACGTTCGAAAAAATCGTTGGAAACATAAATATCGGGGTAGCGGTCGCCATTTACGTCGCCGACAGTTACGCCCAGGCCGAAGCCGATCAGGCTGCCATACACGTTTGCTTCTTCACTGATATCGGTGAAATGGCCATTGTCGTTGCGAAGCATCTTATCGCCGCCGCCTTTGAGAAAATCGGCCACCGGCCAGTCGCGGGCACGTACCTCGCGCTTATTAGCATAGTTCAGCGTATTAACCGGGATAAAGCTGTTGTTCAGTATATAACAATCAAGATCGCCGTCGAGGTCAAAATCAAAAAAAGCGGCATGCGTCGTATAACCACCCTTGTTGGTAAGCCCCATGGCTTCGGCCTGGTCGGTAAAGCTGCCATTTTTGTTGTTGACATACATTTTACAAACCGGTTCCCTGCCTTTGGAGTAACCCGCATTGCATACATAAATATCGAGCCAGCCGTCGTGGTTGATATCAACCATCACCACGCCGGTACTCCAGGTGTCGGCATCAGCCAGGCCGGCGCGATCGGTGACATCTTCGAATTTGAAATCGCCTTTATTCAGGTAGAGCTTGTTGCTACCCATATTGGCGGTGAAGAAAACATCGGCCAGCCCGTCGTTGTTCACGTCGCCGATGGCGCAACCGGCGCCGTTGTAAAAATTGCGATAGTTGAATATGTTGAATTCAGGGGTGTTCTCCGTTTTATTGGCGAAGTTGATGCCGGAGTTCTCCACCAGTTGAAACCGGGTATCTTTATTGTCGGCCTGTTTACAGGAAACAAGCAAGGTAAGCGGGGTAACAGCTACAAAAAACCACCTCATAAAGTGCTCAAGCTAAAAAAAGGGCCGGTCTTTAACAAAAGACCGGCCCTTTTTATTTTGTTTACCTCCTTGCAGACGATTAATAGCCGGGGTTCTGTCCCAGTGCCGGGTTGGCAGCCAGGGCATTGGCCGGGATCGGGAACAGCAGGTATTTGTTGTCTGATTTTGCCGGACGGGTAGTGCCGACTGCGTCGAGGAAGTGGCCGAAACGGATAAGATCGTTCCTTCTCCAGCTTTCCCAATACAACTCACGACCGCGCTCATCGAGCAGGTTATCAAGCGAAAGTGAAGCGAAAGCAGTAGCACCGCGAATGGCACGGATCTGGTTTACGATCACCAGCGCCTCTGCACCCTTGCCTGTACGCAGCAGGGCTTCCGCCTTCATCAGCAGCACGTCGGCATAACGCAGCATTACATAATCGTTATCGGCGTTGTCGCGGTCTGCCGACCAGTCGTCTTTCATATCCGGCACGTATTTCACCACACGGATACCAGGTGTTTCCACATTACCGGTTACAATATTGGCGACATCACGTGTAAAGATCAGGTTGTTACCGCTACGGTCTTTCAGGAGTACGCCGCCTTTTCCATATTGCTGGCCTTCCAACATTCCCACGCGCATACCGGTGTTGGTGGTAAAGGCGCCGTAAGCCACGCCGCGGCGCTGGTCGGCAGCCTCAAACTTGTCGTAGAAAGTCGCAAGTGTGGCGAAGCCGTTCCAGCCGCTGGGGTTCTGGTTATAGTGGGTAGGAGCATGCCAGTGAAAACGAACGTTCCCGGCTTCCTCGCGGGTATTCTCGAGTGTAAAAATCAACTCTTTGCTGGTCTGCGAGTTGTTCGGCGTAAAGGCTTTAAAGAAGTCTGTTTCCAGTTCGAATTTCGACGAAGCAATTATTTCGTCGCAAAGAGAAATAACCTGGGCCATATCGGCTGCATCGAAACTGGGGTTTGCACGGTCCTTGAAAGCACCCTTGTTCAGATATACCTTGGCAAGCAACGCCTTTGCCGCCCACTTGTTGGCAACATAGACCGGGCCGTCTGCCAAGTTGGGTATGGCGGTGGTTAAGTCGGTCGTGATTTGCGCAAGCGCTTCGTCGGTTTCCAATACCTCAGGCGCCTCCCTTACATCAGAGCCAACCTGGCGAAATGGCACTTTACCATACAGATCAAGCGTACTGAAGGTCGCGTATGCGCGCAAGAACAGGGCCTGTGCCCTTACGTCGTCGGTAATGGTAAATCGTTGTATATCGGTGGTGCGGAAAACGATCTGTAGCAGGTTGGCAAAGTTATCCTGAATGCGCTGGTTATCGGGCAGCCAACTTTGCTGGTGCAATACCCGCCAAACACCGTTATCATCCCAGTCACCACCACGTGTCGGCCCGATGGCATCGTCCGTACTCATATCCTGCAAGCACCAGATACCTGTCTGGTCCTGGTAAGGCCCGCGAAACGCGGTATAGCAGGCTTTCAAAAGCCCGGGTATATCCTGTGCCTTTGCAAACTCAGCTTCAGCAACCGATCCATTCAAGCTCTCGTTAAGCTTTGTACACCCGGTTAGGGAGGAAATTGTGCCCGCGATGATTAAAGCATATTTTATCCTTTTCATATTTCAAGGAGTTTGAATTAAAGTGAAAGATTAATACCCAGCATTATCGTCCTGGCCGGCGGATAAGGAGTGTACTCAATACCAAATGACGGAATATCATTGATCGGCTTCGGTGTGTTAACCTCCGGATCAAATCCTGTGTATTTGGTTATGATGAACAGGTTCTGCCCGGTGAGGAAAATCCCGGCACTCTTAAAGGTGTTGGATATGCGGCCCAGGCCATAAGAAAGTGTCAGGTTGGCCATTTTGAAATAATCTCCTTTCTCCAGGTACCGGGTTGATACCGGCTGACTGGCAGATTTATTTTCAAGCTGGTTGGGGTTGTACACTGACTTTGCAATATTCTTGTTACCAATAATATTACCGATCGCCAAAGCAGCCTGGGTGGTGTTGTTATACACCATCTGTCCCAAAGCGCCATTCATGTTGGCAGTAACACTGAAACGACTAACAGACAATGTTGTGCTGAAGCCCAGCAATGTTTTGGGATTGGGGCTGCCGACAAAAAACCGGTTAGTGGTAACGTTCGGATCACCGCCTTCAAAAGTGGCATTACCGTCATGATCAAGACCAGTATAACGGGCCATCCAGAACGAGTTAAGGGGTTGACCGTTTGCCATTTTTTGAGCCAGCGCACCTGTCAGGCCCTGACCACTGATAGCACCGGTAAACAGATCTGCACCAGTGTATTTATCAAACTTATTTTTGAGGAAGGAAGCAAATACGCTGACAGTCCAGTTAAGTTTTGCTTTATCAATGATGGCTGCGTTCAAGGTAAACTCAACACCCGAGTTTGTAACCACCCCGTCGGAGTTTTTCCAGATTACACCATTGGGTCCGGGCTGGGTAACCGGTTGTACAAGAAGCAGATCGTTTGTCTTCTTAATAAAATATTCTATCGTTCCATAAAACCTGCTTTTCAGCAGAGAAAAGTCGATACCGGCATTCGTTGTGGTCGAGGTTTCCCATTTCAGGTCAGGATTTGGGTATTGTGTCTGGCTTACAGCGCCCGATCCTATATAAATGTAGCGGGCCTGCGCCGCGCCAGAGGGGAATTCCTGGTTACCTGTTCTACCCCAGCCCAAACGCAGCTTCAGGGTATTGACAAACGAAGACTCTTTCAGGAAATCTTCTTCGGAAATATTCCAGGCCAAAGCGGCAGAAGGGAAATAACCGTACTTGTTATTTGAACCGAACTTATTCGAACCATCCGCACGCATGGTAACCGTTGCCAGGTATTTATCTTTCAGATTTACGTTAACCCGGGCAAACATTGATTGCAACTCGGCGGTTGGGTTATGATAAGAATTCAAACCCCGATTGGTAGTAGAAGAACCGTTGAAATAATCAACATAAGGCAGGGAGTTGGAGTTAAACCCCTGGGCATTCATACTCCGGCCCTGATCCTCAAACCTGAAATATTCATACCCCACCATCGCACCCAAATTGAAATCTTTGTTGATCTGTTTGGTGTAGTTCAGGGTATGGGTTACCTGCCGCGTAAACTGTTCGTTATTGGCTGTCTGGGCAATACCATTTACCGCCTGAATGGCCTGGATATTGATCCAGTTCGAAAAATACTGGGAGCGATTACCTAACGAATAGTTCATGCTAAGCAACATGCGGTATTCAAGGTCTTTGGTAATCTTGAAATACGGGCTAACGCTGGCAAGAACACTGGTCGTTTTGGATTTGTCATTATAGGCAGCAGATACAGCCAGGGGATTATACACCGTTGCAGGGAAGCCATTTAATGCTTCTATATTGTAAGATCCATCGGCATTCCGCAAGGCGCGGGTGGGATTCCATTGCAGCGCCATACCGATAAGACTCCCCTCAAATCCGGCATCTGTTGAAACCGGGGCGATATCTTCCGCTACATGTGAAGCAAGTATATTGATATCCACTCCCAGCTTCTTGGACTCGAGGAATTTATAGGCGCCATTGAGATTGGCGGTGTATTTTTTAATACCCGATTTCAGCACAATCCCCTGCTGGTCCATATAGCCGAACGATGCCCGCATACGGGCGTTTTCAGTACCCCCACTCAAACCAACAGTATAGTTTTGTGTGAAAGCGGTTCTGGTAATGGCGTCCATACCATCAACATCAGACCCCCAATCGGAGCCGGTTACACCGTACTTGCCCAATGCATCCCGGTATTCACTGGCAGAAAGCACCTTGAGTTTTTTAAGGATTTTGCTCACGCCGAAATTGGAAGCGATATCCAGTTTCGGCTGCCCCGACTGACCTCTTTTGGTAGTGACTAGCACAACACCGTTTGCACCACGCGAACCGTAAATGGCCGTGGCCGATGCATCTTTCAATACATCCATGCTCACAATGTCCTGGGGGTTGATAAAGTTCAACGGGTTTGCATCGGGTGTAGATCCGATACCACTGACGCCCATTCCCGGCCTGGCAGAGCCGCCTGGTAATTGAACCCCGTCAACAACATACAATGGGCCACCGCCTGCGCGAATAGAGGCCGTTCCCCTGATCCGAACCGTTGTTTGTCCACCGGGCTGACCACTGTTGTTCAAAATCTGAACACCGGCAACCTTACCCTGGATCAACTGGTCGGGGGCGCTCATTACACCCTGGTTAAAATCTTTTTCTTTTACTGTCGCTACAGAACCGGTAAGGTCCTTTTTACGCACAGTACCATAACCTACCACCACCACCTCGTTCAGGTTGGCATTGGTAGCTGTTAAAGTGGCATCGATGACATCACCGGAACCGATACTCATTTCCTGTGAGCCGTAACCCACCGATGAAATCACGAGGGTTTTGGCAGAAGCGGGCACATTGATTCGGAATGAACCATCGGCGCCCGTGGAAACACCCTGGGTGGTTCCTTTGACTGTTACAGTCGCCCCAATAAGCGGGGATCCATCTTTTGAATCTGTGACTTTTCCGGTTATTACCCTGTCCTGGGCTTGAACAACCGAGCAGAGCAAGAGGAGGAGTAAAAACGCAGGTATGCGCTTTACCCAACGTGGCAATGCAGCAATCATAAGTTTAGTGTTTTGGTTTTTGTTTCTCGTGATGGTTTATAAAAATAGTTAGGTCGTTTACTACCAACCGGAAAACTTCATATTGCAGCAATCAGCTTACCAGTCGGCGCATTCATACACAGGCAACAAAATGCTAAAATTCGCTGCCGGGCAGCCAATTTTGCCATCTGTGTACAAAATACATATCCATAAAAATAGGAGAATAATTTAACAAATAGTTGTTTCTGGCCACGATTTTTAGTCATTCCGTGGCCTTTGTTGTACAAACAAAGGCCAGTTACAGGTGTTTTTCACATAAAAAATGGTAATAAAAGAAAATTAATCGCCCGGCTTTCGGCGCCCAGTCCGAGGCTTCCACCGGCAGTCTTTAGGATTTCGTTTATAATAGATATCCTCACAACACGTTAGCTTGGCGTCAACATTTTTTTATGCCCATACGCCTGCTTCTCTTTTTTTCAATAATGCTTATTTCTCTTATTCCAGGGTCTGCCCAAACCATCACCGGTGTCTGGCGGGGAAAAGTCGACCGGCAGCAAACCGAACTGAAGCTGGTTAAAAAAGGCGAAGAGATCGTAGGCGTGGCCTATTATTATACCAACAAGAACAATTACCGCCGGTACAGCGTCAGGGGCCGCTTTGACGCCGAAACGAATGCCGTGATCTGGTGGGACGAAGTATTGATAGACGCCCAAAAGCCACGCTACGCGCTTCAAATCGGCGCCGACCCGGGCGCTCGTCTCATGTCGGCCGACTTCAACTGCCCCGGAAGCGATGAGATGTACCTCGATGGTGCCAGCACGCCCCGCGATAACAACCAAGCGACGCCCAATGCCCTTCACCTGGTGAAACAGCGCAACCCCTTGTTCCCCGACGAATGGGACTATATCATCGACAACTATTTTGTCGGCGCCAATGACCCTGACCTGATCGACAGCATCGCCCGTTTCGGCATCCTCGCCAAAATGCCGGAAGAGCCAGCCGTTACCGGTGTTCCGGCCACCGCTCCTTCTGTGCCGGCCGCAACGGTCCCCGTCCCGGCCGCACCAGGCACAACAGCAAAAGCGTCCCCTGTTCCGTCACCGGTCCTGACGCCGTCCGTCGCATCTGCCGTTCCCGCCAGCAATGAGCAGAGATTTGCCTCCAGGAAGAACGTGCTGCAAACCGTTATACCGGTCACCGCCGAATCCATTGAGCTGCGGTTCTACGACAATGCGCAGGTCGACGGCGACTCCATCGCCCTTTTTCTGAACGGCAAAAAAATATTTGAACACATCCGGCTGACCGAGCAGCCCTATACAATTCACCTGCAGGCAAGCGACCTGTCGGCCGACAATGAATTGGTAATGGTGGCGGAAAACCTCGGCAGCATTCCACCCAACACCTCATTCATGGTCGCCATTGTAGGCAATAAACGATACGAAGCCCGCCTGTTCGCAAATGAACAAAGCAGCGCACTGGTAAGAATAGTGAAGTAGTTTGAGGTGGCTACCGCGTGCGGGAAGACATCATTGACGGCAGGTTCGCTACAGATGCAGAGGCCTGTTTCACGCCAAGCGCGCAAAGGAGCAAAGACCGCAAAGGAAAAAGATATAGTTTACCGGCGAATAATTAGACTCTTAGCGGTCTTTGCTCCTTTGCGCGCTTGGCGTGAAACAAAAAGCTGCACTATGGGCGAGTATGGAATATCGATACACACCTCGCACGCGGTAGCCACCTCAAACTTCAAACCTCAAACCACCACGTTAATCATCTTGTTCTTCACATAGATAACCTTCTTCGGCGGCTTTCCCTCCAGCCACTTGGCGATGCCGGGGTCGGTCAGCACAATCTGCTCCACTTCCTGCTGGCCGGCATCCAGCGAGATCGTGATCTCGGCGCGCGTTTTTCCATTGATGGCTACAGGATATGCCTTGGCTGATTCGCGCACGTATTTCTCTTCGAAAACCGGGTATACGGCGTCGAGCACCGAACCGGCATTGCCCAGCAGGTGCCACAGCTCTTCGGCGATATGCGGCGCATACGGCGTGATCAGCACCAGCAGGTCAGACAAAACAGGTTTCTTCCGGCATTTCAGGTCGCTCAATTCATTTACGCAGATCATAAAGCCGCTTACAGCCGTATTGAACGAAAACCGCTCGGTATCTTCTTCAATTTTCCGGATGGCGCGGTGCAACACTTTCAGCTCTTCGGCCGTTGCCGGCGCATCCACCACCTGCAATCCTTTCTCTTCATCCATGTACAGCCGCCAGAACTTCTTGAGGAAACGATGCACCCCTTCTATGCCCTTGGTGTCCCAGGGTTTGCTCATTTCCACCGGTCCGAGAAACATCTCGTACATGCGGAAAGTATCGGCGCCGTACTTCTCTACCAGGTCGTCGGGATTCACGGTATTGAACTTCGACTTCGACATCTTTTCCACCTCGCTGCCGCAGATATACTTCCCGTCTTCCAGCAAAAATTCAGCAGCGGCAAAATCGGGCTTCCAGTTCCTGAATGCCTCCGTGTCCAGCTCATAGCCGTCCACGATATTGACGTCCACGTGCAGCTTGTCAACCGTCTTACCATCATAATTACCGCCCGCATCGAGCAATCCTTTCGACACGAACAGGTTTGTTCCGTTCACCCGGAACACAAAGCGGCTGCTGCCCTGGATCATCCCCTGGTTCACCAGCTTCTTATAAGGCTCGTCGTGGCCGATATAACCCAGGTCATACAAGGCCTTGGTCCACATCCTGCTGTACAGCAGGTGACCCACGGCGTGCTCAGTGCCCCCGATATAAAGATCCACCTGCTCCCAGTAATCGCTAGCCGCCCGGCTGCAAAACGCCTCATTGTTATGAGGATCCATATACCGCAGAAAATACCACGACGAGCCGGCATAACCGGGCATGGTATTCGTCTCCAGCTCTTTGGCCACCCACGAGGGGATATTCGCCAGCGGACCCTCGCCCTCGGGACCGGGCTGATAGCTGTCCACATGCGGCAATTCCAGCGGCAGTTCCGACGCGGGCAATGGTACCGCCACCCCATTCTTCCACTGGATGGGGAACGGCTCGCCCCAGTAACGCTGACGGCTAAACGCCGCATCACGCATGCGGTAATTCACTTTCCGCTTGCCGATACCCATCGCTTCCAGCTTATCGATCGCCGCGCCGATGGCATCGCGCATGCGCATCCCCGTCAGGAAACCGCTGTTTTCCAGTACGGCCTCTTTCGTGGGATTGGCCTCCGATCCGTTAAAATGACTGCCGATGATATTCGTTACCGGGATACCGAAATGCTGCGCAAACTTATAGTCGCGCTCGTCGCCGCAGGGTACGGCCATGATGGCGCCGGTACCATAACCGGCCAGCACATATTCTGAGATCCAGATCGGTATCTCTCTTCCGTCGAAGGGATTGATGGCATAAGCGCCGGTGAACACCCCGCTGATCTTTTTCTCGGCCATCCGCTCACGCTCGCTCCGTCGTTGCACATAGTCGAGGTAGGCTTCCACCGCGGCCGCCTGCTCATCCGACACCAGCCCCGGCACCCAGTCCAGCTCAGGCGCTACCACCATAAAATCCACCCCGAAGATCGTATCGGGCCGGGTGGTATATACGCGCAGGTTTTTGACAGTTGCCTTTTCACTCTTAACCGCAAAATCTATCTCCGCGCCATAGCTCCGCCCAATCCAGTTCGTCTGCATTTCTTTCATCGCATCACTGAAATCGATACGCTCCAGCCCTTCGAGCAGCCGGTCTGCATATTCGGTGATCCGCAAATACCATTGCCGCAGCTTCTTCTTCACCACCGGGTATCCGCCACGCTCGCTTACGCCATTCACCACTTCGTCGTTGGCCAGTACCGTGCCCAGGGCCTCGCACCAGTTCACTTCGCCTTCGCCGCAATAGGCCAGGCGATATTCCATCAATACATCCTGTTTCTCTTTTTCGCTGAAAGCTTTCCAGGCAGCGGCATCGAATACCAGCGAGGGGTTACCGGGACAGGCATGCGTTGCATTACCCTCCTTTTCGAACGCTTTTACCAGCTCCGTAACCGGCGTTGCCTGGCCATTGGTACGGTTGAAAAACGACGAGAACAATTGCAGGAATATCCACTGCGTCCACTTGTAATAAGAAGGATCTGAGGTGCGCACTTCGCGGTCCCAGTCGTAACAAAAGCCGATATTATCCAGTTGCCGGCGAAAATTCTCGATATTCTTCTCCGTGCTTACCGCAGGGTGTACGCCATTTTCGATGGCATACTGCTCCGCCGGCAGTCCGAAGGCGTCATAACCCATCGGGTGCAGCACGTTAAAGCCCTTCAGCCGCTTGAACCGGCTGTAGATATCACTTGCGATATAACCCAGCGGATGACCTACGTGCAACCCGGCGCCACTGGGATAAGGGAACATATCCAGCACATAGGCCTTGGGTTTCGTATAGTTATTCTCCACTTTGTAGGCACCGGTCTCCTTCCATACCCGCTGCCATTCTTTCTCGATTCTTCTGAAATTGTATTCCATGCTTTGCCTTTCAAGCACCTGCCTGATTTGTGAAAACCAACTTAAAAATGGGCTTCATCGGCTGAAACCCGCAATAAACGGGCAGGTTCGCTTCGTTTAACGGGCGACAAAAATACAATTTGAACAGTAAAACGGCTATTTTTGTCGCTGACCCGCAGTACTAACCCACTGAAAAAAAACGCCATGTCCCAAATTGGAAAATCGTCTTCCAAACGTTCACAGCCATCGTATTTTATGTCGATTCTGGGGGTTTCCCTGGTGCTCTTCATCCTCGGCCTGCTGGGCTGGATACTGATCAACGCCAATAAGCTCGGGCAATACTTCAAAGAAAACGTGGAAGTAAGGGTTTACCTGCGGGAAAATATCAACGAAAAAGACAGTGCCGCCCTGGTGCAATACATCGCCAACAAGCCATATGTAAAAGAATACGAATTTGTTTCCAAAGAGGCCGCCCGCAAAAAATTCATTTCCGACGGCAACGACGACTGGAAAAATATCATCGACGCCAATCCGCTGCCTGCCAGCATCGATTTCAAGCTCAACAACCAGTATGTGCAGGCCGATTCGCTGGCCTCGATCGCCGCCGACCTCGAACAAAACATTGGGGTTAACGACGTGCAATACCCGAAATCGCTGGTGAACAGCCTCAACGAAAACGTGCGTAAGATCAGCTTCCTGTTGCTGGCCATCGCCATTGTATTGTGCGTGGTGGTGATTGTACTGATCGACAATACCATCAAGCTGGCCATGTTCAGCAACCGCTTCCTGATCAAAACCATGCAGATGGTGGGCGCCACCCGCGGCTTCATTTCGCGGCCCATGGATATCCGGGCCGTCATCAACGGACTCATCGCCGGCCTCATCGCCCTCACGGGCATCGTAGCGCTGGTGGTCTTTGCCGAACAGCAGCAGCCTGAGATCAAAGCCATGCGCGACACCACCTGGCTGGGACTCCTGGCCGCCGGCATCATCGTTCTCGGTATCCTGATCTCCCTGTTCAGCACCCACCGCGCCGTTATCAAGTACCTGAAAATGAAGCTCGACGAGCTGTATTAAGCCCCACCTACCCATAAATTTGGCTGCCCCATCCCCAGCCCCTATTTTTGCCTTTTGACTTTCTACCATATGTCCAAAAAAGAAAAGACACTCGCCCACACGTCCGAAAGCCTCTTCGGTAAAGACAACTATCTTTTTATGCTCGTCGGCATCGTAGTCGTTGCCCTCGGCATGTTGCTGATGGCCGGCGGCAAAAGCAGCGACCCGACGGTTTTTGACCAGAAAGAAGTGTACAGCACTACCCGCATCACCATCGCCCCGATCCTGATCCTCCTCGGACTGGGCCTTGAGATTTACGCCATTTTCAAGAAATCGAAAGCCTAAGCCCGGATGACCGTTTTTGAAGCCATTGTAGTGGCAGTTGTTGAGGGACTCACTGAATTCCTTCCTGTCTCTTCTACCGGTCACATGATCATCGCCAGCTCCCTGCTGGGCATTCACCACGAATCGTTCACCAAGCTGTTTGAAGTGGCCGTTCAGCTCGGCGCCATTGCCGCCGTAGTAGTACTCTATTGGAAAAAATTCGTCGACTTCAGGCACATCAACTTTTATATCAAATTATTCGTAGCGGTCATTCCCGCATTGGCGCTTGGTTTTCTTTTTTCAGATAAGATCGATGAGCTGCTGGAAAGTCCGCTCACCGTAGCCGTCACCCTCCTGCTGGGCGGTTTCGTACTGATCTGGATCGACCGCGCTTTCCAACAGCCATCCATAACCGAAGAAAAAGACATCTCTTTCGGCAGGGCATTCGTAATCGGTATCTGGCAATGCCTGGCTATGATACCGGGCGTAAGCCGCAGCGCATCGTCGATCATCGGCGGCATGCAGCAGAAACTGACCCGCAACCTGGCGGCCGAATTCTCTTTTTTCCTGGCCGTGCCCACCATGGCTGCCGCTACCGGCTATAGCCTGGTGCTGAAGAAATGGCCTGCGGCCGATGGCGGCGTCCAGAAAGGATACGAGCTGCTGATGTCAAAAGAGAACCTTACTGCTTTTGTCGTGGGTAACGTGGTCGCCTTCGTGGTAGCCTGGCTGGCCATCAGGTTCTTTATCGGCTTCCTGCAAAAGCATGGCTTCCGGTGGTTCGGCTATTACCGGATTGCCGCCGGTCTAATTCTTCTTATATTGCTTGGGATGAAAGTCATCCAATAAGCAATTATGCCAACTGCTTCCAAAAAGGTCATCAACGGATGGGCCATGTACGACTGGGCGAACAGCGCCTATAACCTCGTCATCACTTCTACCATATTCCCCGCTTATTTTGTTGGCATCACCAGCGCCGGCAACCAGAACGGCGCCCACTATACCACTTTCTTCGGCCGCAGCTTTATCAACACCTCGCTCATGGACTATATGCTGGCAGTGGTATTCCTGCTGGTGGCCGTCAGCTCGCCCATACTCAGCTCCATTGCCGACTACCGGCGCAATAAGAAAGTGTACCTGCGCTGGTTCTGTATCATGGGATCAGCCGCCAGCGCCGCACTGTTTTTCTTCAAGCCGGGCATGACCGAGTTCGGCATGATCATGTTCGGCATCGCCGCCCTGGGTTACTGGGCCAGCCTGGTATTTTACAACTCTTACCTGCCTGAAATAGCAGCGCCTGAAGACCAGGACCGTGTATCGGCCAAAGGCTTTTCACTCGGCTATATCGGCAGCGTGCTGCTGCAGATCGTCTGTTTTGTGCTGATCCTGAAGCCGGAACTGCTGGCTTATTTCGGGCTTGACCCGGCCGATAAGACCGCCGGCGCCCGCTTCTCGTTCCTGCTCGTGGGATTATGGTGGTTCGGCTTTGCACAAATGACGCTGCGGGTATTGCCCCTGAGCCCCGTCAGTGAAAGAAAGGCGCGTACCAATGTGCTCACCAACGGGTTTAAAGAGCTGAAGCTGGTATGGCACCAGGTTCAGTCGCTGCCCGCGCTCAAACGCTTTCTGCTTTCTTTTTTCCTGTACAGCATGGGGGTACAAACGGTGATGCTGGTGGCGGCCGGTTTTGCAAAAAAAGAAATATTCCCGCATCCCGACGATGAACCCAAGCTGCTGATCACCATTATCGTTATTCAGTTGGTGGCCGTGATCGGCGCGGTAGCCCTAAGCCGGCTGTCGAAACGCATCGGCAATATGGCGGTACTGATGATCTCGGTAATATGCTGGATCGCCATTTGCACGGCGGGTTATTTTGTACACAGCGCCACCCAGTTCTATATACTCGCCGCCGCTGTGGGGCTGGTGATGGGCGGCATTCAGAGCATGAGCCGCAGCACCTATTCAAAGCTGCTGCCCGAAACAAAAGACACCACTTCTTTCTTCAGCTTTTTTGACGTCACCGAAAAGATCGCCATCGTAATCGGCATATTTACGTTTGGTTACCTGGAAGACCTGACCGGGAGTATGCGAAACTCGATCGTGGCGCTGGGGCTGTTCTTCCTCGCAGGACTTATCGCTCTTATATACACCAATAAAGTTTATCCCAAACAATATGCAGGTATATAGCATTGACACCGGGTATTTCAAACTCGACGGCGGCGCCATGTTCGGCGTAGTGCCCAAAACCATCTGGAGCCGCCTGCACCCGGCCGACGAAAACAACCTCTGCACCTGGGCCATGCGTTGCCTGCTGCTGGTGGAAGACGATCGCCGCATTTTGGTCGATACCGGTATCGGCGATAAACAGGACGAGCGGTTTTTCAGTCATTACCATTTGCACGGAGAGGATACGCTCGACGCCTCGCTTGCCAAACATGGTTTCACCCGCAACGACATCACCGATGTATTGCTCACCCACCTGCATTTCGACCATGTGGGCGGCGCCATCAAACGAGAAGGCGATAAGCTGGTGCCCGCTTTTCCGAATGCCGTTTACTGGTCGAACGAAGCCCATTGGAACTGGGCCATTCATCCGAACAACCGCGAGAAAGCCTCGTTCCTGAAAGAAAACATCCAGCCAATCGCCGACAGCGGCCGGCTGAAGTTCATACCCGTGCCGCACGAAGCGCCGCTCTTCGATAAGCTGGTGCCCCTGGCCACCGCATCGTTTACCCGGAACATACAGCTCAGGTTTGCCAATGGGCATACGCAGGCAATGATGCTGCCGCAATTCCAGTACCGCGATAAAACCATCGTGTATATGGCCGACCTGCTACCCTCGGTCAATCACATCCCCCTGCCGTATGTAATGGCATATGACATGTTCCCGCTGGAAACCCTGCACGAGAAAGAGTCGTTTCTCACCGAAGCGGTGGAGAACAATTATATCTTGTTTTATGAGCACGATCCCCGGCACGAATGCAGCCGGCTGATACAAACGGAGAAGGGCATACGCGCCGGTGAAACCGGCACTATCGGGCACTTATCAGCGAGCTGAGGGGGTAACGAAGGTTCTTGTAATCCATCATATCCACCTTTATGCTGCCCACGCTGATCGGGCTTTCCACACGCAGCGGTATTTTATTGGCATCGTCGCTTACCCACACCTCCATTTTTTCGCCCCCTTCAAAAATGGTTCCTTTTACCAGCAGGGGCTTGAAGCGGATCGCCTTGAATTTGCCGTACTTGGTTTTGATCGTTTCCTTGCCCAGGTAACGGATGTAGAGATTATAGGTCTCGTTATCAAGAAACATGCTGAAAGGAATCTTGTCGTTGACCTTGTATTTATTGAAATCGATGTTACGGGCATAATAGACGGCGCTGATCACATCCTGTACGCAGTTGGGCACAGGGAAAACCCCTTCGTTTGTCACCGCCCGGTTGCCGATATGATCAAAGGCCACCGTCTGGTATTTTTTATAGCCGCCTTCATACACATTCCGGATGAACTTGTACGGCTGCAGCGAAGCAGTATCGATATACGACTCGTAGCGGTCGCGCACTTTAAAAAAGCTGTCGTAAAAGCTGTAGGTTTTTCCTTCGCCCACCAGGTGGTACACCGGCAGGTCGTTCAGCTTTTCGAGCGTTGCCGTGAATTTGGCTTCGCCCGCGCCGATATACATCCCCGCGAGGGTATAAAAAACTTTCAGGGTGATGGATTCGGATTGCCTGAACGCCGTATTACGAATGCCACAGAACTCGTCGCCCGCATCCAGCCGGATGGTCAACAGCACCAATACAAAAAATACGAGCAACCTTTTTTTCATCACAAGGGTTTTCTATGCTGATCTGGCAAATATCCTTATTCGAAAGATAAGTACCGCACCCGTCAGCGCCGGTAATACAAGATTAATCAACCAGATCGCCGTGGTCGTGGCTACAACGCCCAATGCATTCGATCCGATCCAACCGAACAATTCAAGTGCCAGTTTTCCTCTTATACCCAGGTCGGCCAGTGCAATAGTAGGCACAATAGCCAGTACCAGGAACTGCAAACTCACCAGCCAGATCGCGGCAAACCAGTTGCCGGTTACGCCGAACATTTGCAGCAGTAAGATATACTGAAACAAAAAAACAACATAGCGGCAGCACGACCACCCCAACACTCTTAACAAAATTCTAACCGGTATGTCAGCCGATAACCAGGCTGGCAACCTGGGCGCCAGTTGCAGTATCCAGCCGATACGCAGGTACACTAACAACAAAACGCCTGATATGGTTGTGAGCAGCCAGCACAAAACACCCAGCCATAAGCCATGCTCACGCCAGCCCGCTGGCAGGGCAAAGCCCGGTTTTCCCGCATACAGGAGCCACAAGGCGATCGTTCCCGTTACCAGGGTAACGAGCAACTGCGCAAAACCACCCAATATGGTAAGCGGCACCGACTCCAGTCTCTTTCCTTCGGGCAGGTACAGCATACGGCCACCGTATTCACCGATGCGGTTGGGGGTATTGACTGCGAAAGCAACGCCGGCCATAGTGGCTTTGAACGAGCGGCTGAAAGAAATAGGCGTCAGCGGCCGCAGCAGCAACTGCCATTTCCGTGCCTCGATGCCCCAGTTCAGCAACATCGCCACCACTACCACGGCCAGCTTCCATGCCTGCGGCGAAAACAATACGGCGCGAATGTCTGCCCATGCCCGGGGCAGGTCTTCCTGGTGCCTGACCTGCTGCCAGATGGCCCAGCTCAACCAGATGAACAGCACCGGCCCCAGCCAGTAGTTGAGAAAGATTTTAATACTTTTGTTGCCGAACATCCCGCTTAAAAATAAGGTCTTGTCGTTATACCCTTCCAAAATAATTCTGGGCATCGACCCTGGAACCATCGTCATGGGGTATGGGGTATTACAGGTAAACGGGCAAACGCTGTCGCTATTGCACATGGATGTACTGAAGCTGAACCCAAAAAAAGACCAGCACAGCCGCCTGGAGCTGATCCACCGCACCGTATCGGAGATCATTCGACAGTATCAACCGCACACTTTCGCCATCGAAGCGCCTTTTTTCGGTAAAAACGTGCAGAGTATGCTGAAGCTGGGGCGCGCCCAGGGCGTGGCCATTGCCGCCGCTATCCAGGCAGGACTGGAAGTGTGCGAATATTCGCCCAAAAAAGTGAAGCAGTCCATTACAGGGAATGGAAACGCCGACAAGTTACAGGTATGGCAGATGCTGCAACGCATTGTGCCGGTAACGGAAACGCCGGCCTATCTCGATGCATCGGATGCCCTGGCGGTGGCTGTATGCCATTATTACCATATCCGCAGTCCGCTGAAAGTACCGGTGGGTAAATCTTCATCGTCGTGGGAAGATTTCGTTCGCCTGAATGCCAGCCGCATTCGTAAATAATAAGTCGCTGAAATAGCTACCGGCCTCTGCCGGTTACCTGGCTGAAAAAAGTCAGCAACCCGCTACACCAGGTGAGCCAGTATTCTAGACTGTACTTCTTTCAGTTCGTCCGCCGACAACGATAATTTCGGCCGGGTAAAATTCAGGTCGTCGATGCTTTGTATAGGTACTAGATGCAAATGTGCATGGGGCACTTCCAGCCCCACCACTGAACAGCCTACCCGGTCGCACGGAAACGCCTTCGCGATGGCTTCAGAGATGGGTCTCGCAAAAACCAGGATTTCAGACAGGTAGCTGTCGGGCATTTCAAAGAATTTGTCTACCTCCAGCTTAGGCACTACCAGCACATGCCCGTACACGATAGGGAAAATATCGAGGAAGGCAAAAAATTTCTCGTTTTCGGCAATCTTGTACGAAGGGATTTCGCCGTTGATGATGCGGGTAAATATGGTCATGGCAAATATATTAGCTACAAAAATAGCTTATAATTCGGGGGTTTATGATGGCTGCCTGCGGGCGCGTCGCAGGCGCCAAATGCAGGTGCTTTTATAAAGAATTAATCGTAATATTGCAATATTAAGTACATATTATGGGCGCTACAAAAACAGAACACTTTACCGGCAAGCAAAATGCTATTGCAACACTCGCCAAAGCCTTAGGGCACCCTGCAAGAATTGCAATCATCGAGTATTTAACCAGGATAGACGCCTGCATTTGCAGCGACATCGTAAACGAATTGCCGCTCGCCCAGCCGACAGTGTCACAACATTTGAAAGAACTCAAAAACGCCGGACTGATAAAAGGCAGTATTGAAGGAAACGCCATTTGCTATTGCATCGACGAAAAAGCAATTGAGAAGCTGCAGAATTATTTCGGCGGCATTTCCACTAAACTCGCAGCCAGGAAAGACCAATGCTGTTAATCAAAATAATTCCAACATGGAAAACGAAGAACAAATCAAAGAAATGGTAAAGCAGAAGTACAGTGAGATTGCTTTACACGACAGAGAAACAAACCAGTCCTCGTGCTGCGGTTCGGGTTGCAGTTCGACAGAAGTGTACAATATTATGAGCGACGATTACCGCACACTGGAAGGTTACAACCCAGACGCCGATCTGGGTTTGGGTTGCGGCTTGCCGACGCAATTTGCAAAAATCAAAAAAGGCGATACCGTAATTGATTTGGGAAGCGGGGCCGGAAACGATTGCTTTGTTGCGCGGAACGAAACGGGTGAAGATGGCAGGGTTATCGGCATTGATTTTACACCGGCGATGATTGACAAAGCAAGAACCAATGCACAAAAACGGGGCTTTGCAAATGTTGAGTTCAGGCAGGGCGACATTGAAAACATTCCGATCTCTGAAAACGTTGCAGACGTAGTTGTAAGCAACTGCGTTTTGAATCTTGTTCCCAACAAAGACAGGGTCTTCAAAGAAATTTTCCGTGTTTTAAAACAAGGCGGACATTTCAGCATTTCCGACATCGTCCTGATCGGCCATCTTCCCGAATCGCTGAAAAGCGCTGCAGAAATGTATGCGGGCTGCGTTGCAGGCGCCATTCAGAAAAATACCTACCTGGAGCTCATACAAACAAATGGCTTTTCAAACCTTTCCATCCAGAAAGAAAAACCAATAACCATTCCCGACGACATTTTGAAAAACTACCTGGCTGACGAAGCGCTTAAAAATTTCAGATCGGGCAACACCGGCATTTTCAGCATCACCGTTTATGCAGAAAAACCCAAACCCTGCGGTTGTGGAACGGCATGTTGTACATAACTTTTGGCTTCGACGAAAAATCTCGCATTATCAGCATCATCCGGCTTTGGCGTGACAATAGCCGGAAAAACAAAAAGGCAACTGACGTTTTGTGTCAATTGCCTTTTTACCGATATGCTACACGCGCGGCAGCACCTCAAACCTCAAACTTCAAACCTCAAACCTACGCGCTGATACTATCAATCTTGAACTTCAACATTCCCGCGGGCGCCTTTACTTCGGCCACCTCGCCTACCTCTTTTCCCAGCAGGCCGCGGCCGATGGGAGAGGTAACGGATATCTTGCCCGACTTCAGGTCGGCTTCTTTCTCTGAAACAATCTGGTAGGTCATCGACTTTTTTGTAGTCACATTGGTGACAGTGACCCTGGTAAGGATAGATACTTTGCTGGTGTCGATCTCACCGGCGCCCAAAATACGGGCGCTGGCCAGGTCGGCTTCCATTTTCTTAATCTTGGCCTCCAGGATCCCCTGCGCCTCTTTGGCCGCATCGTATTCCGCATTTTCTCTCAAATCGCCTTTTTCACGGGCTTCGGCAATCGCCCTGGAGGCAGCCGGCCGCTCTACCGACCGCATGTGCTGCAACTCGGCTTTCATCTGCTCCAGGGTCTCTTTGGTGACATACATAACGTCGCTCATAGTAACCTCCTTGGTTAAAAAGTAAAAAAAAAGAACAACGCCTTCAGCTTGCGCGAAAGCGTTGCACTTATTAATGTAACCAAAGATAGGGCAAACAACCCGAATTAACAACACCCGGAAGCCCTTTGCCCGAACCCGGCTTACTATGCGTATTTAGCTTATTAACAAAGTTTTAGCTATTTATCCAGCCCCAGTTTTTCCATCACTACCTGCGCCATCCGGAGGTAGGCTTCATGGCTGTAACCGGCGATATGCGGCGTGATCAGCACATTAGACTGGCTGCACAGCCAGTCGATCTGTGACCGCTCGTGGGCAGTGTACGATTCGAGCTTTTCGTTTTCCAACACATCCAACGCTGCCGCCCTTATCAGCCCACTTTCCAGCGCACGTATAACCGCACCGGTATCGTGCACTTTCCCGCGGCAGGTATTCAGGAAAACCGGTTGCCGCTCAAGCTGGCCGAAGAAATGGTCATTCGCCAGGTGGCGGGTCTCATCGGTAAGCGGCAGGTGCAGGCTGATGACATCGGCATAGCGGAACAATTGCTCGGGGGCAGCCTCCCGCACATAATCTTTGGCAAAACCGAACCGGTACTTATCATACGCCAGCACCGTTACGCCGAAAGGCGCCAGCAGCCGCGCAAAAGCGCTGCCCGTATTACCGTACCCGACGATGCCCACCGTTTTACCGCTGAGTTCCGTGCCGCGGTTGGCATCCCTGATCCATAATCCCGCACGCACTTCAGCAGCGCTGCTATTCAATTTATTGAGCAGCGACAGCAACATGCCGAGCGCATGCTCGGCTACGGCGTTGCGGTTTCCTTCGGGACTGCTCACACAAACAATGCCTTTGCTTTCGGCATAGGGCACATCGATCAGCTCCATACCGCTGCCCAGCCGCCCTATCCATTCCAGCTTGGCCCCCAGGTCGATGGCTTGTTTGTTTACCGGCAAGCGGGTGGTAATGATGAGCCCCGATACATCGGGCAGCAGCAGTAACATTTCTTCGTAGCTGATCGCCGGCTTATACAGCACCTCCCAACCCCTGCTTTCCAGCTTCTCAATCAGCCAGGGATGTACGCCGGCAGTTATCAATGCAATTGGTTTCATCCGTTCATTTTAAAAGTGAGCGCTGCAAAATCGGCCACCGATAATCTTTCCGCGCGCTGATCGAAAAACGGGTCGGCCAGTATTTCTGGTGCAAACAATGGTTTGACGGCATTCCGCAGCATCTTACGGCGTTGGTTAAACGCTGTTTTCACCAGCAGGCGAAAGGCCGCTTCGCTTTTCATGGCCGGCGGCGTTACCGGCAGCAGCCTGATCACCCCGCTCATTACCTTGGGCGGCGGCTGAAAAGCGCCGGGAGGCACATCGAACAGGTAATCGACTTTATAATAAGCCTGCACCAGCACACTGATCACCCCATAGGTTTTATTACCCGGGGGCGCCGCCACCCGCTCGGCCACTTCTTTCTGGAACATACCGGTAACGGCTTCCACCTGCGCACCCCAGTCGAGTATCTTGAAAAGGATCTGTGTGGAAATATTGTACGGGAAATTGCCCACCACAGTAAACGGTTCGCCGAACGGCGGATCAATGTCGAGAAAGCTACGGTGAATCAGCTTCCCGGCAATGGCCGGATAGGTTTGCTCGAGGTGGGTTATCTTCTCATCATCCAGCTCCACCGCCCGGAAATCGATCCCCGGCAGGGTCAACAAATGCTTCGTCAACGCGCCACCGCCCGGTCCCACTTCCAGCAAACGCTGAAACGGATGTGCCTGCAGGGCCTCCACTATCCGGCGGCAATAGTTGTCGTCGCGCAGAAAATGCTGGCCCAATGATTTTTTCAGCGTGTACATAAGCTGCGAAATTACGCGTAAATTTACCCCTTCACTTACTGTACCATGAATCAACCTGCAGATAATAATAAACCGGTCATCGGGATCAGTTGCGGCGACCTGAACGGAATAGGCCTTGAGATCATTCTGAAAACCGTGGCCAACAGCAAATTGCTCGACGTTTGCTCGCCCATTGTTTTTGCCTCCAACAAAGCCGTCAACTTTTACCGCAAAACGATGCCGGAGCTGAATTTCAATTACCAGCATATCAAAGACTTTAACCGGCTCAACTACCGCCAGGTGAATATTTTCAACTGCTGGGAAGACGATGTGCCGATCCAGCCGGGGCAACTGACCGATACCGGCGGTAAATACGGCCTTCTTTCGCTGACCATCGCCACCCAGGCGTTGAAAGACGGGCATATTCACGGCCTGGTCACCGCACCCATCCATAAAAAGAATACCCACGGAGAAACTTTCCCCTATACCGGCCACACACCCTTTTTCCAGGCAGTGTTCGGTGCGCGTGAAGTGCTGATGTTCATGGTAGCCGAAAATATGCGCGTGGCGCTGCTTACCGAGCACGTGCCGGTATCGGCCATTGCACCCTATGTTACCAAGGCGAATATCCTGGCCAAACTGCGGCTGGTGGAAGACAGCCTGCGGAAAGACTTCGGCGTGGAGAAACCGAAGATCGCGGTGCTGGGGCTCAATCCTCATGCGGGCGACGAGGGACTGATCGGCACCGAAGAGCAGGAAATCATCCGGCCGGCCATCAAAGAATTCAAGCAGCAGGGTAACAGCATTGTACAGGGTCCGTTTCCGGCAGATGCTTTTTTTGCCCGCGGCTACCACGAACGGTTCGACGCGGTGCTGGCCATGTACCACGACCAGGGACTGATCCCTTTCAAATCGCTCGCGCAGGGCAACAGCGCGAATTATACCGCCGGTTTACCAGTGATCAGAACCTCGCCCGACCACGGCACCGCCTTCGATATTGCCGGGAAAAACCGCGCCGATGAAAGCTCGCTGCTCGGTGCCATTTTCACCTGCATCGATATTATCCGCGCACGCGAGGAATTTGCCAACAACCGCAGCAACCCCATCAAAAAGGTGAGCAACCGGATCATGGCCAATGCGGTCGATGAAAAAATCGACCTCGAATAGCCGGAAAAGATCGTAGAGATACGAGCGAGGAAATGTTTTTTTACTATTTTTCGCCTGTTACACAATAAATTGGTGGCCGGGCTGTTGCAAATATCAGGCGGCCGCCTTATCTTGGCGTTACAATACCTACGAATACGATTTTTCCTTTTCGTTCCCCACTGTTTCATATCCTCTGAACGGAACCAGTTAAACTGACCCGATTCCGTAATCATCCACAAAAAGTACTTACTATGAAACGGTATGTAATCGTTGTATTGTGTCTCGCCCTGCTGATGTCTTTTGCCTCCAAATCGAATGCGCAACAAGCATCGGTAAACATTGAACATTTCTCTTTTCCTGAAGATGCTGCCTTTAATTATGGCCCGGCGAACTCCGGCATCAAGACCATTTCGGCTGTATTTGTAAAAAACAAGGTCAATATCGACTGGGCCGCCAGCACCGAAACAGGCCGCAATTACGTGGTGCAACGCAGCATGGATGGTGAGCATTTCGAAAGCCTCAACGGCAGCGCTGCCAGTGAAGCCGGTCATTTTTCTTATACCGATCACCTGCCTGCCAAAGCGATGAAACTGCGCGATGTATATTATCGCATCGGCTGGCGCAGCAGTGAAGCCGGCTTTTCTTACACCAAGCCCATGCTGATTCGTGTGGCTCGCAATGGTTCGGTTGATTGTGTATCGGTTTTCCCCGATCCCGAAAAAAATGATATTCATTTCCAGCTCGAACTGGCAGAAGAAAGCTATATGATCGCTGAGCTGACCAACGATGCCGGTAAGCAGATTATGACTAAAAAAGGAAAACTGGGTGCCGGCAAGCAGGTACTTGGACTAACCGGCACCAGTCTGCTGGAGAAAGGGGTCTACTGGCTGGAGATCCGCGTCAACAGCAAAGAGGCGATGAAAGTGCGCCTGATCAAGGAATAATTATTTTCCTGCCTGCAGGTACGACTGCAGATTTCGCACATATTCTTCAAAGGCTTTAATACCCTTCGGCGTGATCGAACAGAGCGTCTGCGGATAATTGTCCCGGAACTGTTTGGTCACGCTGATATACCCGGCGTCTTTCAGCTTATTGATCTGCACGCTCAGGTTGCCCGCCGTGGCATTGGTCTTTTCCTTCAGAAAGGTAAACTCAGCCTCCCGCACACTGATCAGCAGCGAAACGATCGCCAGCCTTAACGGGGTATGCAATATCGGGTCAAGGTCTTTAAACATGCGCCATTTCTTTTCTATGCCGCGATCGCAGCAGGTATCCAGGCAATAGCCACCCGGCGATCATGGCAGCCGCGATCAGCAGCACATGCTCCTGCGCGTCGACAAATATGCTTGCGACCGACAGCAGCCAGCAGCTTATACCGCCGATAAAAAGGGGGCGGAACCGCAGTATGACGCCGCACAATAAAGTAGGGATGCCATAGAGCACCAGGTAAACCGGCACGATCACCTTATTGATATCCTGGCCGATATTCGTTCCTATTACAAACCCGATCAGGAAAGCGCTGATACCGAAAGTGATCCAAATACTATCCATGATCTCGTCTGTATACGTGCGCACCTTTTCTTTCCTCTTTTGCAACCGTATGTACCAGATCATATAGGGCACCACGGTCCAGCACAGCCACCAAACCAGGTAGGCCTGTTTATACCCCATCAGGTTGCCTGCAAAATATTGTACAACGCAACAGGCAAAAATAACCCAGCCCCAAACGATATAAAGATGCCCGCTCTCGGAGAAATTATTCCGCGCCCGTTTGATCATAGATTCGATCAGGTCGAGCCTTTCTTGCATTTCATCCATAGAGCCGGTTATTTACATTGTGAAAGAAAATAATCCGTGCTTTCCTTTCCCCAGGTGGGATACAGCTCACCCGCTGCTTTGAAATTGGAAAACATCGCCAGTGCTTTTTCAAAGATCGGCTTTGCCACCGCTTTTCCACCGCCGAAAGACTCAGGGGTAAAGAATTTAGATTGCCCTTCCAGGTAAACCGGCCGCGGGTTGGTGGGATCGGCCTGCTTTGCCTTTTCAATATTATCGGCCGACACCTGCCCGTATTGCATCCAGCGGTTCTGCGGATCGACCTGGAGATGGGCCGTGGCAATCATGCTCTTTATCACATACAGCTCACTGTTAGGTGCGCCGGCCAGGCTTTCAGCCTTGTTGATGAGCAACTCGGCCTTGTCGGCGATGGCATCTGTTTTCGATTTATCCTGTTCCATCAGGGCGCTCATAACCGTTGCATATGCAGCGTAATAATAGGGCAGCCACTGGGTTTTCTCGGCATCGCCAATGCGTTCAAAGCTGTTGGCCAGTGCCGGAAATCCATTGTTGCTGTAAGCGGTGGCGAGTTGCGCGATCTGCGCTTGCATGGCCGCTGTATATTTTGCCGATTGTGCAAAACCGCCAAGGGCCAGCAGGGCGAAAGCAAAGAATAAAGCTAACTTTTTCATGTTGTTGATTTTATGATGATTCAGAGATTGCTGTTGATAATGTCTTGCGACCGGTCAACGCCGAAGCTGAAGAAACAGCCGATAAAAAAGAACTGGTTGGCCGGCGGACGAACAGGCTGCCGGATCATACCATTGTACGAGTAATTGTAATTATACAATTGCCGCTGGTTCAGCACGTTGTTCACCGACAATACCCATACCACGAATGTTTTGCTGTTCTGTTTCCCTATATTGGGCAAATAGTTTATGCTAAGGCTAAGGTTATTATAAGGTGGCGTATCGCCCTGGTCAAACACTTCATATTTGGCCGTGCCGGCATCATAACGGAATCCGTAATAAGGGCGGCCGGTGGCAAATGAATAGGATGCATTTATCTGGGTCTTCCAATCGGTGAAGAACCGCTTCACCACCAGCGATGCCGTATGCTTTGCAGCGAAATTCGGTGTCAGGGAATAAGGATAGTTCAGGTAATCTCTTTTGGTATCGAGAAAGGAATAGGAAATCCAGTAGTCGACATTTTTCACCGTTTTCTTATCGCGCCAGAACAGCTCCGCTCCTTTCGCATATCCATATCCGTTATTGTTTAGTACGGGATAGGTCTTTACCAGGTCTTCGTATTTTTTATAAAACGCTTCTATGCGCAGCGTACGGGTAGCGGTCACCTTCTGGAAATTGGCGATATAATGCGAGGCCCGGGTATAGCTTAAGCCGGGATCGATAACCAGTTGGGTTTTCTCAGGCTTCTGGTAGAAAATACCATAGGCCAGCGATGCCTGCCCCAGGTTGCCCAGCCGGTAGGCCAGCGACAGGCGGGGCACCAGGTTCGCTTTATCCAGCAGCGAAGAATGCTCTACCCGCGTACCAACCTTGGCGGCAAGGTTATTGGTTACATAAATATCCGCTTCGGCAAAAGCCGCCTTAAAATGATCGTTGATGATATTGTGCCGCGCAAGGGTGTCATAATAGGAAAGGTCATCGTGAAAATACTGGTACTCGCCGCCGAAGCGAAGCGCCGTTAGTCCGCCGAACTTTCTTTCCAATACCGCTTTGGCCTGCGCCAGGCTGCCCTTGACCAGCGCATTGAACGTTTTTATATTCCAGGGCAAGCCGGCGATCTCCTGTTTTTCATTTTGGTGGTTCTGCAACTGATTTTGAATATCGTCGCGGTTGGTGCTGAAAGACGAGCCGATATATATGCGCCAGTTATCGCCGAGTTTTTCGCGCCACGACAGGTTGCCGTAGAGATTATAGTTGTTCAACGAGAACGCATTCTTCAAAGCGGCGGAGTCGATGTCGGCCGTTCGCAGCCCAAGCTGGTTGGCCTGGAAGGTGCCATAAAATTTCAGCAGCCCGGTTTTGCTGGTCTTCCACCTGAAATTGGCATCGGCGCCGTGATAGGCAGGCACCTTGAAATAATCGACCCGTTGTTTTACCAGCGCAAAATAGGGCAGCAGGTTCGTATAGGCATACGAGGCGCCGCCGCTGAATGTTTTCTTATTGTTCAGGTACTGGTAGCCGCCACTGAGCCCCACGGAAGAAACACCCAGGCTCGCCTCGCTTCGCTCTGGCATATCGATGGTTTCGAGAATCAGCGCACCAGACAGTGCCTGGCCATACAAAGCCGAATAACCACCTGAGCTGAATACGGTTCCTTTAAAAATAAAAGGCGAAAACCGGCCCCGTTGTGAAATATCGGGCACTGCAGAGTAAAAATAGTTGTTGACCAGCGTGCCGTCGATAAACACTTTGGCTTCCTCGCCGCTGCCCCCGCGTATAAAGAGTCCTTCCTTTTCTCCTACCTGCTGCGCACCGGGCAGAGTGCGTATGGCTGCGGTAATATCTGCATTGGCGCTGGCGGTAGTAGCCACATCGATAGAATTGAGCACGGTGGTTCTTTTACTGTCGCTGGCTTCAAAGCTGCCGGCGGTTACCACCACTGCTTTCAGTTCGCTGGCCTGTTCTTTCAACCGGATGTCGAGCACCAGCGCCGAACCACCGAATGCCACCGGCCGTTCCCACAACTGGTACCCTATGCACGATACAATAACCTGCTGCATTCCCTTTTCTTCTGTCGTGAACCGGTAATGCCCCGTGCTATCGGACGTAGCGCCATCATAGCTGTCTTTGATCCCGACGCTGGCGCCGCGCACCGGTTTGCCGGCTTTATCGGTGACCTGGCCCGATACCTGGGTTTGGGCATTCGCAGCAGCCAGGCAGCCCAGGCAAACAACCACCAGGAAAATGAAACGCATAAACCTGTATTTTCAACAAACATAAACTAGTTTATTACATAAACCAAAAAAGGCAAAAAAATGGCCCGGCTAAGAATAGCCAGGCCTTTGTTGATCGTACCCTTTAAAACTATAAATCTTTATGCGGATCAACACGCACCGTCCAAGTAATATGTTAGAGCTGGGCCATGTGAAAGGCCTGCTGCAAGGCGAATTCTTTTCCGCAGGTGGCCCTGATAACCAGGCTGCCATTCGACAGGTCCTGCATTTCCAGCGTAACCGTTCCGGCGGCGCGGTGTTCGATAATGGTGCGCACGATTTGTCCGTCGGCATTGTAAATATCGAATACCACTTCTTTGCTGATCCAGTTCACCGGCAGACCCAGTTTCAGACTTTCTGTGAACTGACGGGCGGAGCTACCCATTTCAACACGCTCTCCTTTAAAATTGGTCTCTTTCTTTCCAGTTACCTTATAACCTGCCAGGGAGGCCAGGTTGCTCTGCGTTCCATAAGCAGCCGCCAGGGTTTCGCTGTCGTGGCTAAGTGCCAGGTTATACGTGCTGACGCCCGCCCAGGTCTGGCTCTTGCGGTTAATGCCTACCTTCACCCTGAAAGCCGATACCTGCTGGTTCAACAGGCTCATTTTTTCGAAGTTGCTGCCCGCGGTGCGCACACCCCATTTGTTTTCGGCATGAAAAGCGGTTCCCATACGGGTTACCATCATATTATTCATGGCGGTTTCATACACTACCTGGCTGTTGCTGCCCAGGTCATATTCCACGAACTCCTGCGCACGGTCAAATCCATTCAAGCCATATACTGAAGCCTCCAGTGCAGGAAGCGTTGCTGCAGTGCTTTGGAAAGGGTTCTCCTGGTGCTGAACAAAGCGGAAGCTGAATTCAATCCACGAAGGTCCCGTTGTATTCATATGTTCTACTACCGGCTGGAAAGCGCTGTTATCTCCTGCGCCACTCATATCAATACTTCTCAGCGCTACACCGGCTGAAATATCTTCAATGCGGATAATACAATCTGTAAGCGGTTGACCGAATGCATCGGCTACCACACCGGTGAAGCGGTATTCAGCGCCTTTTTGTCCGTCGCCGCCATTTACCAGGCGGTATTCGTTGAAAGACAGGTTCTGGGCACTGGCTGCGCCGGTTACTGTTAAAAGAGCAAATACAAAAATAGCTTTGATAAAGGGGTACTGTTTCATGATCTATAGTTAGGGTACGGTGAAAACGAACTATAGATATTGGAATCAACCAGTATTTCTTAGGAATCAGAAAAATGAAACAGGATTGGAAAATGGTGATCAGGAGGTATTGGGGGATTGTCGTGATGACCCAACAAAGATGATAAGCAGCTTTCAAAAATGCAAGAGAGCGCTGCCAGTTTTCGACGAATGGATTTTTCCCCCTTCCGGCAGGGCTATTTTAATACACAGGTATTGTGATTAAAATAGCCCTTCATATAACGATGACAGCAATCGTTCGTTGTGGGCAGAATTAAGCGCCGATCTCGCGGCGACGGGTGGCCAGCTTGCGGTTGGCGGACTGGATCTTCCAAAGATCAACAGCTTTAAAAGGGCGGCTGTTACTGATCTCTGCAACTGTTTCTTTTACTTCAGCAGTCAATGCTTTCAGGCTTTCTTTGCCAATAGGTTGAAACAGGCTGTTGAGGGTGATGTCGTTTTTCATAACGGTTGTTTTAAATAGTTTTTGAATTTGTCGCCGCAAAGTTCGCACTTAGTCGGTAACGGTTTAAATGATTTAGATCATTGGTTATTACTGCTCGATGAACGGGCGCCGGGAGCCGTTAAATGAACCGGATACGCCCATTGAACTTTCTCCTGGTAGCAGCCGGTGTATGCCGCTGCTGGATTTTCCAGAGATCCACGGCTTTAAAACGCCTGAACGAAGGGCCGTCAGCATCGACAGCAAGGGTTTCTTTTACTACATGGCCCAATACTTTCAGGTCGCTGTCTGAAATAACGGGGAGCAATACGGAGGAGGAGGTTTTCATGATTTTCTGTTTTAAATGGTGGTTGTTTTTGTTTGACAAGTCAAAGATAAGACAAAAAACAGTACTATGCATCATAAAGTACCATGTTTTTTCATGTTATTTATGTTACTCAATACAGGGCTATGAATATTTAATTGATTATCAAATAGATATAGAGTTTCTAGGAAATTTTGTTTTGACAAACGGCGCTTAGCCGGGACAAATGGTGGCGATGCGCCAATATACCTTAGTGGCGCCAGTACAACCGCCGGCGCATAAAAAAAGCCGCCGGTCAAACCGGCGGCTGGCATTATATCAGTCTGTTTGTTATGCTTTGTACTGCCCAACCAGGTTCTTCACCAGGTCGGTCATGGCCTTAACGCCATCGTCTGGCAGATTGCCCTTTTTGAACTCGGCCAGCACATGGGGCAGCTTGTTTTCCATCTCGATCAGGAACTGCTCTTCGAACTCTTTTACCTTGTTCACCGGCACATCACGCAGCAAACCCTGCGTACCGAGGTAAATGATCGCCACCTGCTTCTCTACCGGGAAGGGGGAGAACTGGGGCTGCTTCAGTATCTCCACGTTGCGGGCGCCCTTGTCGATCACCAGCTTGGTAGCCGCATCGAGGTCGCCGCCGAACTTGGAGAAAGCTTCCAGCTCGCGGTACAACGCCTGGTCGAGCTTCAGGGTACCGGCTACTTTTTTCATCGACTTGATCTGGGCGTTACCACCCACGCGGCTTACAGAAATACCTACGTTGATCGCCGGGCGGATACCTGCGTTGAACAGGTTACCCTCCAGGAATATCTGTCCGTCGGTAATCGAGATCACGTTGGTGGGGATATAGGCCGATACGTCGCCCGCCTGCGTTTCAATGATCGGCAGGGCGGTCAGCGAACCACCGCCTTTTACCAGGTGTTTGATGCTGGCAGGCAGGTCGTTCATGTTCTTAGCCACTTCGTCTTTCGCGATCACCTTGGCGGCGCGCTCCAGCAAACGGCTGTGCAGGTAGAATACGTCACCGGGATAGGCTTCGCGGCCCGGCGGACGGCGCAGCAGCAGCGACACCTCCCGGTAGGCAACGGCCTGCTTCGACAGGTCATCATAAATGATCAGCGCAGGGCGGCCGGTATCACGGAAGTACTCACCGATGGCGGCGCCGGCGAAGGGTGCGTAGAACTGCTGCGGGGCAGGGTCGGCGGCAGAGGCAGCCACGATGGTGGTATAGTCCATCGCACCGTTCTCTTCCAGGGTCTTCATCACACCGGCAATGGTAGATGCTTTCTGGCCGATGGCTACATAGATACAATATACCGGCTTGCCGGCTTTGAAAAATTCCTTCTGGTTGATGATGGTGTCGATCGCGATAGCGGTTTTACCGGTCTGGCGGTCGCCGATGATCAGCTCGCGCTGGCCACGGCCGATGGGAATCATCGCATCGATCGATTTGATACCGGTTTGCAGCGGCTCCTTTACCGGCTCGCGAAAGATAACACCGGGCGCCTTGCGCTCCAGGGGCATCTCATACAGCTCGCCTTTGATGGGACCCTTGCCGTCGATCGGCTCTCCCAGCATATTGATCACCCGGCCTACCAGCCCCTCGCCTACTTTAATAGAGGCGATGTTACCGGTACGGCGTACATTATCGCCTTCTTTGATGGCTGAAGAATCGCCCATCAATACCACGCCCACATTGTCTTCTTCGAGGTTCAGCGCGATGGCTTTCACGCCATTGCTGAACTCAACCAGTTCACCGGCGCGCACATTGCTGAGGCCGTACACGCGGGCGATACCATCCCCCACTTGCAATACTGTTCCCACTTCTTCCAGTTCGGCCGAACTGTTGAAATTGCTCAACTGCTGGCGCAGTATCGCTGATATTTCGTCTGGTTTAATGTCTACCATGATCGGTTATTTATGCGTTGTCTTTTTATTAATCGATTTGCTGGATGTAGAGGTTCTCTACAAATTGTTTGCGGATGTCTTTCAGGTCGCGGATAATGCTTGCATCAAAAAGATCATCGCCCATCTGCAATACAAACCCGCCGAGAAGGGATTCATCCACTTTTTCACGGAGCTGGATCGTTTTGCCCTGGTACCGCTCCATACGACCCAGTTGCTGCAACACCTGCTGGCGTATTTCGTCAGACGCTGGAATAGCCGTGGTAAGCTGTACGATCTCGATACCCTTTTTCCGGCGATACAGCTCGTCGAAGGCATCGAGAATGGCGTTGATCGAAACCTCCCGGCCCTTATGGAACAGCAGCTTGAAAAAAGCATCTGTTTCCGGCAATATCTTGCCACCGAAAATGGCATCGAACACCTGTATCTTCTTTTCGTGCTGTATGACCGGGCTCAGCAGGAAGCGCTGCAGCTCGGGCGTATTGGCTTTGCGAATGCCGTCGAGATCGGCCTTGATGGCATCCACCTGGCCACGTTCAATGGCCAGGTCCATCAGGGCTTTCGAATACCGGTGCGCTACGCGTTGTGACATGGGGTGATTTGAAAGGTTTAGTTCCTGGTTACCGGAATTTCGCTCGCCAGCGTGCGGATATAGGTTTCCTGCGCTGCTTTATCAGACAGCTCTTTCCGCAGCACTTTCTCTGCCACTTCCACCACCATATTGCCGACGCTGTTCTTCAGCTCTACCATGGCGGCGTTCTTCTGCTGATCGATGCTGAGCTGCGCATCGGCAATGATCTTGTTGGCCTGCAGCTTCGCCTGATCGCGCGCTTCGGCTACGAGCTTATCGCTCAGCTCTTTTGCCTCTTTCAGCATGGCAGCGCGCTCTTCGCGGGCCTTGTGCATCAGCGACTCATTCTCCGACTTCAGTTGAGCCATTTCCTTCTTCACCCGTTCGGCGGTGGCGATGGAATCGGCAATGTTTTTCTCCCGGTCGCTCAGCGTGCTGAGAATGGGCTTCCAGGCAAATTTCTTCAGAATGAGAAATACAATCAGGAAGGCAATCAGCGTCCAGACAAAATACCC